>WGNN01000079.1 GCA_016124515.1 bacterium | reverse complement strand
CTTGTTGACCACGGTAAAGGTGGCGCCGGGAATACCGCCGTTCCAACCTATTGTCACCGTATCGTCTTTGTCTTTATCGCTCGTACAGATGGTGAAACAGAGTTTTTCGCCCGCACAGGCATCTGTTTTAAAGTTTTCGGGCTTCGGCTGTTTACAGTTCATACCGCTGATAACAGGCGGGTTGTTGTCGGGGCATTTTATTACGACGACTTGAATATCCCGCCGTGTGATACCGATGAGTTTTCCGTTCCGGTATTCTTCAATTTTAATTGCCATAATGGTTTGTTCAACCTTCATAGGCCGGAACATGAGGTCGCCTGTAACACTATCAAGGTGGATACCTCTTGGGAATTTGAGACCGGTTTTAGGGAAACCCAAGTAGCTGATGGGTTTGTTGTAGGCATAACTACCGGACCAGGTAGTAGGAGAGGAGCCGCTTTGCATAGGTACTGCCCAGCTGTAAACAAGTGAGTCGGCCAAACCGCCGGTTTTGGGATCTATATCTCTATCTTGTACACCTTGGTTATAAATAAAATCACGGCCCAAACATATAATTGCCAAAGGTGAACCTGTAAAGGTTGGTGCGTTGTCGCATGGATCTTGACAAATGTTCAATTTGGCTTCAACATAAATATTTTGATTTGCTGCCCCGGTTGTAATGGCGCCATTTCGCGCCGATGTGGTATAATACATGGTAATGTCGCAACAACCTTTCTTGCGCCAGTCGGTGAGTACTACAACAGCTGAAAAGTAGTAAACCATGATACCATATTGAAAAGAACAACCTGAGTTTGTACAGCGTGTACATTGGTTGTCGCAAACAGGGGTAATATCGTCACCACCTGATTTACTTGTACTTAGGGTTTTGGAACCGCAGGATGATGAAGTAACATGAATACTTGGTACTTCGCAGGGAGGCACATCACAACCATTACAATCGCGATATAGCGTAACCACCATTCTAAAAGTGTCTTGACCAATGCAGGTCCAGTTAATATCTGAACCCATTACGTGGGATGCCTTCGCCGAATTGAAGGCCAGGAGTGTTATAAAAAACAGGAGTAGCTTGGGTGTCAATCGCATATCATATTTGATTTAGAGTGTAAATATCAACTAATTGCTGCATACTGCAAAAATTTAATGCCAACTAAAAGATTACTCATTAATTAATATTTAAAGAAAGAATTATTAAGTCTTATTAGCATTGTGTATTTGTTGGTAAAGTTTGCAGCTCGTTAAAATAAGAAAAATTATTGATTTGTACACAATTTTACCTTTTTTATCCCTTTAAATTGGCCTGTATGGGGCTGTTTTGTGAATTGTAGATAAAGAAATGGGTTGTGCTGTTGAAATGGGTTGGTCTAAAATTATTGTTGGAAATACCGTTGGTTTCAAACCAAAATGGGTAAAAAGTTGATCTAGTTGGGTTCTTGCTTATTTGTGTGTCGGTCTTTAACATGAGCATGCACGTAGCGTACTTCTTTTTCGGTCAATAACCTTGATTTTCCACGTGGCAGTTTGTGTTTTGTTAATCCGGCGAAGTAAACGCGATCGAGGTACGTAACTTTAAAACCAAATGCTTCGAAAAATCTTCTAACAATTCT
Source organism: bacterium (assembly GCA_016124515.1). Classification (GTDB taxonomy): domain Bacteria; phylum Bacteroidota; class Bacteroidia; order CAILMK01; family JACPUW01; genus JACPUW01. Next base: position 20,529 of record WGNN01000079.1, on the reverse strand, counting down.
GTTTCGGCCCGAATGAATTTGAATTCCGACAACATTGTGGGTATCTAGTATTTCGATTTCATCAGGGGCAAATTCTCCATCTTCCAGTTTTACGCCATTTCTGAAATTTTCCAAGTCGTTTTTGCTTACTTGCTTATCAAGCGTGGCCTGGTAGATTTTTACCACCTCATTTGATGGATGTGTAAGTTTATGAATAAAATCGCCATCGTTGGTAAGAATAAGAAGGCCTGTGGTATTCCTATCAAGTCTTCCTACGGGTTTCAATTCATTTTTAAAGTCATAGGGTAGGTAATCGAAAACTGTTTTACGATTTTTCTCATCGCTACGTGTGGTTATGGTGTCTTTTCCTTTGTTTAACAACACGTAGTGAAAGTTGTCAGGAGCGGTTATTTCCTTTCCTGCCACCTTTACTTTATGAATTTTAGGATTTACTTGAAATGAAAAATCAGTAATTATCTCGTTGTTAATACTTACTTTTCCTTCTGAAATCAACTGATCCGCAGCTCTTCGAGATGTGGCAACATTACATAAAGCTAAATATTTGTTTAGTCTATATGAAGTCTGGTGTTCGGTTGTTCGTTTCTTTTGCACTGATTTTATTTGCTACAAACTTAATGAGAACTTAATTCGTTATTTATGAATATGAAATCCTACCTGATAATATTATTTATCGGACTTTCCTTTCAATCTTTTGGGGCTAAGGTTAAATGGATCAGAGCTTGTCTTGATGATATCAACTCCAATATCAATTTAAAATTTAAAGTAAAAAGTGATTGTGCGGGTGCATACACCAATATTTACGGCGAAAGAGTAACCGGTGCCGGTTTTAATAAAATTGGTAGAATTGATGGAAACGGCATAATGAATGTTTCACTCAACTCAAAAAGTTCTGTAAACTGGAGTATTTATCTGGTGGTGGTTGATACTTGTAACAAAGACAGTATAAAAAGTGAAGTAATTGTAGTGGATAATACACCGCCTCAAGGTGTTTTAATAGATTCAGTGAGTGTGGTGGGCGATTCGGTATTGATTGGTTGGAACAATTCTTCTTCGCCCGATTTAAAGTTTTTTGTATTGTACTATGATGAGCAATCTGGCTTGGGTGCCACTTTGGATACTGTAAAAGATGGTGGTTTGTTCTACTATGAAAATTCATCAAAGCTTGACGCAAATGTGCGTAGCGAAACCTATAGAATTGCTGCGTTTGATAGTTGTAATATAAGTACAGGTCCCATTGATCCGCATTCTACAGTTTTTCTCAAAGTAAATTCAATTGACTATTGTGCAAGAAATATGACAATTGAGCGAACAGATTATAAAGGATGGGAAAGTGATGAAATAAAATATTCGCTCGTTTACAGGGAAACTGGTAAAGATGTTTGGCACCCCTTGAGTGATTTTGATTTCAATTCACAATTTCTGGACTTGAACTATTTGAAAAAGGATATTGAAATCAAAGTGCGGGTGAGTAATACGACTAAAGGATATACATCAAGTTCAAATACGCTTGATATTTATTTTGGTGACAATAGAAGTCTTGATACTTTTTATTTATCAGGTGTTGATTATAAAAACAACCAGGTGAAACTGAAATGGCTTACCAATAAAACGGATTTGGTAAAATATTTTACTATTGAATACAGCGAGCCTCAAACAAGTGGTTGGAATACCACCAAGCAGGTACAAGCTACTGGTAAAAGTTATTATGAAATACTATTGGACAACAAAATTGTAGGTAGGAAATACCGTATAAATGCTACTTCTGATTGTTTGGAAAATTTGGGATATACCAATATAGGTACTGCTATAGGCTGCAGTATAACCAAACCTTTAAGTAGCGGTTCGGCGTTCAATAAAGAGTTGCAAACGAGCAGGGTGGTAAGTTGGAATAAATACAGAAACTGGAACGACACTACCGTGCAATACGAATTGTATAGAAGAGTCAATGGAAATGATAATTTAATAGCAACCATTTCTGACACCTTTTTCATTGATATTGAAGAATTGGATTTTAGAATTGATTCAGGAATGTGTTATCGTGTGGTGGCAGTGGAGGCCAATCCGTTGTATCCTGATAAAGTTGGTTCATCTGAAAGCGATGAATCATGTGTGTTCTACACCTTTCATCATGACTTACCAAACGCATTTATTCCTAATACCACAGGTACTAAACTATTTACTATACCAGTTGAGAATCTTGATTCTATAAAGTCCTATTTAATCGTTTACAATAGGTGGGGCGAAATAGTTTATAATGGTGGTTTTGCCTGGAATGGTGGTTTCAATAATGATATTGCACGACCTTGTGCCGATGGAGTTTATTTCTATTCCGCTTGGATAGAACTACAGAATCGTGAATATTTCTATGTTTCCAATCGCATCGTACTAATTAGAGAAAAGTAGTTGTGATACAACATTTTATAAGCGATGGAATAAAGTACGACACCAAGTTGGTTGATACTATTATTCAGAAAATATTTTCGGATTACAACTGCGATCTCTTATCACTTCAGGTTATACAGGTAAGTGATAATGAGCTTTTAAGTATCAACCGAGATTTTTTACAACATAATTACCTAACCGATATCATCACTTTTACTCTTTCTGAAAATCCTATTGAAGGTGAATTATATATCAGTTACGAAAGGGTACAAGAGAACGGTAAAGAAAACAACAGTTCTTTTGAAATTTATCGAGTGGTTTTTCATGGATGTTTACACCTTTGTGGTTTCAATGATTCTACAGAACAAGAAAAGAAGCAGATTAGAAGTTTAGAAGATTGGTATCTTTCTTTTGTTCCACGTGGAACCTGATTTAGTTAAAGTAAAAATTTAAATAAACGAAGTTCCACGTGGAACCTCTTAAAATTATGAATCAGAATTACGATGTAATTGTGGTTGGTGCAGGTCATGCTGGATGTGAGGCTGCGCACGCTGCTGCAACAATGGGTTGTAAAGTATTATTGGTTACGATGAATATGGGTGTTATTGCCCAAATGTCTTGTAATCCTGCAATGGGTGGAGTTGCAAAAGGACAGATTGTAAGAGAAATTGATGCTCTTGGTGGAATGTCAGGTATTATTTCAGATAAAACTATGATCCAATTCAGGATGCTAAATCGCTCAAAAGGCCCTGCTATGTGGAGTCCCAGAGCACAAAGTGATAGGATGTTGTTTGCGTTAGAATGGCGATACACCTTAGAACAAAACCAGAATATAGATTTTTGGCAGGATATGGTAACTTCATTACTAGTGGAAGGAGATGAAGTAAAGGGAGTGAAAACGCAAATTGGTGTAGAATTTAAATCAAAAACAGTAGTACTTACCAATGGTACATTCCTCAATGGAATTATTCATATTGGTGAAAAGCAATTCGGTGGTGGAAGAATGGCTGAAAGATCATCTGTTGGTTTAACCGCCCAATTAGAATCATTGGGTTTTTTGAGCGGAAGAATGAAAACCGGAACACCGCCGAGAGTGGATGGAAGATCGATTAACTATAGTGTAACTGAAGAACAAAAAGGTGATGAAAATCCGGGTAAATTCTCATTCACAAACACGCCTGCTCTCACACAACAAAGGAGTTGTTTTATTACCTACACCAATAACGGAGTGCACGATATACTCAAGACAGGTTTTGAAAAATCACCTATGTTTAATGGAAGAATTCAAGGAGTTGGTCCGCGATATTGCCCATCTATTGAAGATAAAATAAACCGATTTGCGGAGCGCGATAGGCATCAGATATTTATTGAACCGGAAGGTTGGAACACGGTGGAGGTTTATGTAAACGGATTTTCTACATCGCTGCCCGAAGATGTTCAATACAAAGCATTAAGGTTGATTCCGGGATTTGAGAATGCTAAAATGTTCAGACCGGGTTACGCAATTGAATACGATTATTTTCCGCCTACTCAATTGAAACCTACACTTGAAACCCAACGCGTGCATGGTTTGTATTTTGCAGGACAAATTAATGGAACTACAGGTTATGAAGAAGCTGCCTCGCAGGGATTAATGGCTGGAATTAATGCGGCTAATAAAGTACTTGAGCGAGATGAATTTATACTGAAACGCAACGAAGCTTATATTGGTGTATTGATTGATGACCTCATAAATAAAGGTACCGAAGAGCCTTATAGAATGTTTACCTCAAGAGCTGAATACAGAATACTGTTGCGCCAAGATAATGCCGATGACAGGTTAACTGATAAAGGTTTTGCTTTGGGTTTGGCGCACCAAAGTAGAATGGAAATTCTTAAAAACAAAAGAGTTAAGGTTGCTCAGATAATTGAATTATTCAATAACACAAGCACCGATTTGGAAGCTACAAATGCCATGTTGGCTAAAGTAGAAAGTAGTCAGTTGAATCAAAAAGTAAAGCTTTCGGCTGTTATTACGAGACCACAAGTATCAATAGATGTAATGATTGATGAAATTGATACTGTAAAGGAAATGCTCTCAGGTTTTGAAACAGAAGAACTTGAGGAAGCCGAAATACAAATGAAATACGCGGGCTATATTGAACGTGAAAAACAGACGGCTGCCAAGATTGATAAACTGGAATATGTGAAAATACATGATGACTTTAACTATGATGCCGTAAAGGGTTTATCATCAGAGGCAAGAGAAAAACTACGAAGGATGAAACCTTATAATTTGGGTCAGGCTTCAAGAATAAGTGGCGTAAGTCCTGCCGATATTTCTGTATTAATGGTTTTTTTGGGTCGATAATTGTATTCGATTAATAGTATGAAATACCGGAAAATTCTCCATCTGTCCCTCGTTTTTACTGTATGTGCTTGTGCCAATCAAGTGGCTTTAACAGGTGGCGACAAAGACAGCACTCCGCCCAAGGTGCTTGAGTCTTCGCCGCCGAATGGTTCTGTAAATTTTGATGGAGACGTTATCAAAATTTCGTTTGATGAACTGATTCAAATACAGAATCAAGCGCAAATTGTGGTTTCGCCATTAATGGATGAAACACCAAAATTTGTTTTTTCAGGAAAGAATGTGGTGGTGCGTTTTCAGGAAAAATTACGTGATTCAACTACTTACCGAATCGATTTTAGAAATGCTTTGGTTGATTACAATGAGTCAAATCCATTGGCAGATTATAGCTATGTTTTTAGTACCGGAACATTTTTAGATAGCTTGGTACTGTCAGGAAAAGTTTCGAATTACCTGGATGACAAGGAAAAACAGAAGGATGTTTTGGTGGGGTTATATACTACCACCACTAACTTACTCGATTCACTGAGGCCACTTTATATTTCGAGGGCCGATGAATCAGGCAATTTTGTACTCAATAATATTGCATACGGAAAGTACTTTTTGGCGGCAATAAAAGATGATAACCGCGATTTTAAATTACAAGCCAATGAGCTTTTTGCATTTAAATCGGAGTTTATCAATCTCACTAAAAATTTGGATTCCATTCCATTGTACTTAACCCAAAGCAGAAACATTATTCCAGGCGCTACAGGTATTGATGGATTGTTCCCAAATGCAATTGTTGTGTTCAGTAAACCAGTTTCACACTTACAAATGGAAACTCCTGATGGCATTGCAATTGATTTTAATCTGAATGCAAGCGGGGATACTGCATTTATAAAAAAGAAAATTGAGTTTGACAAGATTGTGTTGAATTCCAATTTGTTAAACAACGATACTTTAACAATAAGTAAAGCCAAAAAAGCGGATGACGACAATAAGGAATTGCGAGTGAGCCTGGGTTCAGAAAAAATAAGGGGAAACCGAATTTGGGTGAAAGCTTCGCTGCCCGTACAGTCTTATAATAACAAGGGTTTTCATTTGTTTAAAGACTCCACTGAAGTTCCTATTAATTCGCTTAAGCTCAACACCCGAAATGTATTTGAGATTACTTTTCAAAGAACTGAAGAGCTAAACGGCTTGCGTATTGTGGTTGACAGTGCTGCTGTAAAATCGGGTGAAAAAGTAAATAGTAAATATGATTGGCCGGTGGCTTTTGCCGGAGAATCAACAATGGCGAGCATGGGTTTTGTATTACCAGCCGATGTGCATGATAATTTGCTGATTGAGCTAAGGGATGATAAAGATCAGTTGGTCAGGTTGATACATGTGAAGGATGAAACGGAAATTATTTTTAATAAGCTATACGAAGGCAATTACAACTTGCGAGTAGTAGTTGATGAAAACAACAACGGAATTTGGGATTCGGCTGATTTTGAAAAATTGCAGCAACCTGAAAAGATCTACAATTTTGGTCCGTTTAAACTAGAAGGGGGCTGGGATTTATTAGGCAATAAACTGGAATTCAATTAGTGAATTTCCTCCACTGCTTTCAAGTACAATGATTCGTAGAACGGCAGGATTTTATCAAGGCTGAATTCCTGCGCTCTTTTGAATGCATTTACTCTAAATTGGTTGTGCAACTCTTTGTTGTTCAATAGATTAATGCTTACTTCAGCCATTTTTTCTACATCGCCAATGTTGGTTAGATAGCCCGTTTTGCCTTCAATATTTATTTCAGGAAATCCGCCCACATTGGTGCTTATCACCGGGCACTCGCAGGCCATGGCTTCCAGAGCAGCCAAACCAAAACTTTCGGTTTCTGAAGGAAGGATAAACAAATCGGCAATGCTTAAAATATCTTCTACCGCCGACAGTTTTCCTATGAACCTGATATGGTCGCACAAGTTCAGTTCACGGCAGAGTGCTTCCATTTTAGATCGTTCGGGACCATCGCCCACCAACAACAATTTTGCGGGCATGGCAGCCTTTATTTTGGCAAAGGTTTTAATCACATCCTGCACGCGTTTCACTTTTCTAAAGTTCGAAACATGCACAATTATCTTTTCGTCATTTGGTGCAATGGACGTTTTGAAATGTGCAAATTGCTTTTTTGAAAACTTGTCGAAATCAATGAAATTCGGAATGACGTGTATTTCCTTGTGAATACCGAAAAACTGATGGGTTTCTTCTTTCAAAAACTCCGAAACCGCCGTTAGATAATCAGATTGTTCCATGGAATATTTCACCACGGGAGCCACTGAATTGTCTTTTCCTACCAGGGTTACATCGGTTCCATGCAAAGTCGTTATTACCGGAATTTTCAATCCTTCTGAGGCAAGAATCAATTTGGCATTGTAGGCCGAAAACGCATGTGGAATGGCGTAGTGAACATGCAGCACATCCAGTTTTTCAAACTTTACCACTTCAAGCATTTTGCCTATCAGCGTAAGTTCATAGGGCGGAAACTCAAAGAGCGGATAGTTTTGTGGCCTTACCTCGTGTACCGAAATATTGTTGTGGTAGTGGGGACCGAGTCGCTCAGGCTGTCGGTATGATATGAAATGGATAGAATGTCCTTTGGCAGCAAGTGCCAAACCCAATTCGGTGGCAACCACACCGCTGCCACCGTAGGTAGGATAGCACACTATCCCAATGTTAAGTTTGTTTTTATCAGGCAATTGAATATGCTTTTTTCAAGTTGAGCAACATGTCTTTTACCATGTCGTTTAGCGAGTAGTCGTTGTGCCAGTTCCAATCTTTTCTTGCGGCACTATCATCAATTGAACCCGGCCAGCTTTCAGCAATTTGCTGTCTGAAATCAGGAGCGTAGTCCAAGGTAAATGCGGGCATTTCTTTGGCTATTTCAGCGCCAAGTTGTGCGGGTGTAAAAGAGAAACCAGCCAGGTTGTAGCTCGAGCGAACTTTTACTAGCTCCGCCTCGCAATGCGTTATTTCTATGGTAGCCTTTATGGCATCGGGCATGTACAGCATGGGCAGCATGGTGTTTTCTTTCAAAAAGCTGATGTATTTACCTTCCAAAATAGCTTTGTGAAATATTTCAACTGCATAGTCGGTAGTGCCGCCGCCGGGAGCCGTTTTGTAGCTGATTAAACCCGGGTAGCGGATGCTGCGCACATCTACATTCCACCTTTTGTGGTAATACTCGCACCATCTTTCGCCGGCCAATTTGCTAATGCCGTAAACCGTAGCGGGATCCATTACACAGTCTTGCGGAGTTTCGCTTTTGGGTGTGGTAGGTCCAAAAACCGCAATGGAACTTGGCCAAAATGTTTTAGCAATGTGTTTTTCCCTTGCCAAATCCAACACATTAAAAAGCCCTTCCATATTGAGTTTCCAGCCAAACTCAGGATTTTTTTCAGCGGTAGCCGATAGTAGTGCCGCCATATTGTACACAGTATCAATATTTTGCGATTTTACCAATTGGTACAAAGCATCTTTGTTGAGTACGTCCAATTCAAAAAAATCGCCCGAGTATTTCAGTTCTTCATTTTCGGGTTGTCTTATGTCAGTGGCAATCACCTTTTCGGCTCCGAATTTTTTTCTCAGTTCCAGTACCAATTCGGTTCCTACTTGTCCGCAGGCGCCAATTACCATTATTTTTTTATCCATCGTAGAAATTTTGTGCAAATCTATCTACTGACAGCACAATTGCTGGTATTGCTTTTTTTGAATAAAAACAAATACCCGCACAATAAGCAATCTACCGCATGAAAAGTTCAGACAAATTTTATGGTAAATAATGAAAAGGGTAGGAGGTGGAAGTGTTAAAACCACCGGCTCCGCCTTGGATTTCAAGAAATCCATCTGCCGCGTAAAGCGACAAAATATCACCCGAGCCATTGTTTTCTATTGGCTCGGCCAACAATTCATTGTTTTTACAAACCAACTTTACCGCTACAAAATGGGTGAGATTTGATTTGAGATTGAAAGCACGAGCGGGCTTGACCTGAATGGTTTTTTTAGCGCCTAGCAAAGGCAATACATAGCGCACAAAACACAGTACTGACGACACAGGATTGCCGGGCAAGCCAAATACCAATTGTGTATGCTTGTTGCCAAACCACAAGGGTTTTCCCGGTTTTTGAGCTATTTTATGAAACACCTCATGCACTCCAGAGCTTTTCAAAACTTCCGGAACAAAATCGGCAGATCCCATGGATACGCCTCCACTGAAAAGGAGCATGTCGTATTGCTGAAGTGCTTTTTCAATTCCTGAGGCTAATGCTTGTTTTTCATCAGCCAGATGAACTAAATCACATGGTAAGCCTATTTTATGTAAAATACTGCTAATCATGTAGTTGTTCGACATTCTTATCTGATGGTCGAGGGGTTTTTCGTTTACCGGCACCAGTTCATTTCCCGTAGCTATAAAAACAATTCTTGGTTGTTTTTTTACCCGAACTTGGGCTTTGCCAAAAGTGGCTAATGCGGCTACGCTTGCAGCATTTATGGTGGTTCCTGCTTCTATTAAGGTCTGTCCGGCTTTTATATCCGCCCCTTTTCGGTGGATATTTTCAAAAGCTGCAACTTGCTCGTTGAACCGAACAAAACTTCCTTCAATTGCGCATTTTTCATAAGGAACCACAGCCGAAGCATTTTGTGGAAGTGCGGCTCCGGTCATTATTTCAATGGCTTTTCCTTTTTGCAGGGTTAAAGGTGTTTCGCCTGCAAGTTGCTTTCCCTGAATTTCCACCGCTACGCCGCTTGTTGCTTGGGCCACTGCAAAGCCATCCATGGCCACACGGTGAAAAGGCGGTTGGTCGCGGTCGCTTATTACCGCTTCGCTAAGTACGCGGCCAAGGCTATGTGCCAATGGTACCGATTCGCTTCCCCAATCAGGGGTGTTTTTTTTTATAAGTATATCAGCTTCAGCTACATGCAGCATCTTAGTCAATCTTTACTTTCTTTTTAAGCTCCTTAAATCGCCGGGCCTTTCTAAATCGGGTTTTGTAGTATTCCATCGATAGTTCTGAAACAACCACCCCGCGTGAGGTGCTTGCGTGAACAAATCGAACAGGTTCATGCTTTTCGCTCACCACTATGCCCACGTGGCCAATGCTTCGGTCTTTTATGTTGCTGCCTCTAAAAAAAAGCAAATCGCCTTTTTGCACCCTGCGCAGTCCCACGCGTTTGCCCGATTTTGCCTGATCAGACGAAATGCGCGGTAGGCTAATATTGTATTTCTGAAACACATAAGACACAAAACCTGAACAGTCGAAACCACCGGGAGCAGTGCCGCCAAATACATATTTCGTTCCCACATATTTCAGTGCTTCATCTACCAGCAGCTCATATTTCCGCACTTTGTGGTGGCGTGTACTTTCGGCAGAAACTGCTATAAACTGCAAGCTCATAAAAAGGGTGGTAAGGAGTATGATTTTGGTTTTCATAGGAAAAAATTGCCTTCGGGCAAAGTTAGAATAGCCATCGGGCATTTACCGAGCCGGTTTGAATTACCTTGTTTATTTCGGAATAGCGGCCTTCATAGTTGATGCCTATTTGTGCTTGTTTTGATATTTGGTAGTTTGATATAACCGACCAAGTGTAGTTGGTGCCGGGTTGCAAACCATTGAGCATGGCAAAACCTATTGGCGAATTTTTCTCGCCGTTGAAATGCACTTTTACATAATCTATTTTCAGTGTGATAATTCCTTTAAGTGCCTTGGAATAAGTGAGTTCGGCTCCTACAAGGTTGCGCACAACGGCTTCTTGCGCATTGGCCGGATTGGTGGCTTTGTATTGCTCTACATTAAGGGCGGTGCGCAAACTGTTGTCTCGTTGTACTTGTCCTTTCAGTTTGTAATCAGCATAAGCAAGGGTGTAGTTTTTTTGCTCAAAAGCCTCGGAGCGGTTGTTGAGATTTCCTATGGTGGCCGACGGATACATGGTGAGGATGTTGCTCAGGTTCCACCGTATTTGCACCAAATGTTCTTTTTTGGCCTGACTTTCAAAACCGAATATAAAAAGGTTTTTGGTTGATAAATTGAGGAAGGTGTATTCCGCACTCAGTTTTTGGCTCAGTCGGTTAAAATACAGCGAGTTGCGAATTTGTGCATTGCTGCTTATGAGGTAGTCGGCATCAATATTCAGGCTAAAGGGATTGTATTGTGCCGCGCTGTTGTTGTCGGTGGTTTTGCGGTTGATACTGCCATTGGTTTGGTTTGACCAACGCGCAATAAATCCCCTGATTCCTTTTTTGCCGGTCCACACCACCGCCGGTAGCAAGTTGATGGATTGGTAAAACTCGTTGCTGATGGCATTTACATATTGGTTGCTGTTTACCACCGTGCGGGTGTAGCTACCTTGCCCTGTGTATTCCTGCGGCCTGAATTCGCCCAAATCTTGTTTGCCGTTGTTGTTAATGTCAGACCACACATAATCGCCCTGTCCCTTGCCCACATTGATGTACATAATTTCGTACTGACGCTCGCGCCCTGTACCAATTTGGTAGTACGAGTTGGTTTGAAAACTGCTTTTCAGCAACTTCAACCTGTATTCTATTCGGTTGAGCAAGGTGTTGTTGTCCAGCGAATCGCCATCGGTTGTGGTATTATCAAAAATGCGGTAGGTGGTGTTCAAATCCACCCGATAGTTTTTTCCACTACCAAAACCAAATTTTGAAATCAAATCGGTGCTTCGGCTTTGTGTGAGCAATATTCCGCTATCGGGCAACAGGTTTGTGCGGCGGTTGATACCCAGCTTCATTGTGATTTTTGATGTGTCGGAAGTGCCAAGACTTAAACCATATTGGGTGTAGCCAAAGCTTTGCATAAAAAGCGAATCGCGGTTGGCGTAGCGAAAGGTGTTTACATCGCGGTCGTAAGCGGCGCCCAGAGTCAGCTTCAGCAAGGGAATTTGCATGTCAAAATGCTGTACACTAAAGTTTCCGACCACACCACCTAAAGTATCGTTTAAGGTTTGTGTTTGGGTAATGTTGTTTGAGATGTTGAGTTTTTTCTTGCCCAATTGCAGCCCCGCCTCAGTTTGTTGTTGGCTACCGGCAAGTTGGTTGGTGAGCGAAAGAAAATTGCTGTTGTGCGATATTTTATACTTTTTGTTGCTTAGCGAAACACCGGCACCGCCAACCAAAACCGCGGTTTGGCTACCGAGTATATTGGTTTGGTTGCTTAGTTGTCGGTTCCACGTGCGGCTAAACTCCACACTCCTGAACCGTTCAATTCCGGTAAAATTCAAACTTGTGTATTCCGCTCGTGTTTCGGCTTCAAAAAAGGCTTTTTTAGAAAAAACACTGTCTTTATAATCCAAAATCAGTCTCGACCCAAGGCCGGTATTATCTGCCGCATCAAGGTTTGAAAAGGTGTTTAAATCATGAACAGAATAAGCCAAATCGCTGCGTATGGATAGCTTATTGCCAAATGACTTATCTAATTGTGCTGTAATGAGTTCGTTTTTCTTAGGTGCAATCAACTTGATTATGGGTTCGTAACTGCCACGTGGTTCACCGTTTTTTGGACTTTGCCATTTGTACACCCTGCCATTTACCAGCGAGGGTTCTTGCGTGTAGTTGCCTTTGCCTTGGCCCACCAGCGTAAAGGTTACTTTGTAAATACCGCTCACCTTGTTGTTGGTTTGTACATATACACCGGGATAAACAACTCCATCAACAATGGTATCGGTTTTTCGGTACCTGATGGTGTTTGCTGTTATGTTGCTTGTGTCTTCTGATAGTTTGTAGGCTTTTGAAATATCGTCGCCCGCCCGCGCCATGTCTATTATATCCTCGCGGTTGAAAGTGGTATAAAATGGTTTGTTTTTGTTGTCTTGCTCCTTGTAGTAGTTCACCCGCCAGGTAAAATCATTGCCTTTTTCTTGCAGCATCACATGGGTTAGGGTGCGCTCATACGAGTTGTCGGCGTATTGAAACTCTACCACAATGCGGTCTAAACTTGTAATGAGTTGGTTGGGTGTAAAAACCACTTCGCCGCTGTTGTAGTCTATGGTATATTGGTTTTGTTCGCCGCGCTCCAGTTGTTGGCCATTTACAAACACGCGTTCTGTGCCGGCAATTACTATGATAAAAAGTTCCCCGTTTTCACCGGTTAGGCGGTATGGACCTTGGTTTCCTTCTTGTCCGTTGAAGGTGTTTCGTGCAAATTTTCCGCGCGCTACGCCAATATTGGTTCCTGCGGTAAAAACCTTGTTGTTGCCCAAGGCAATGTCTTGAAAAGCGCTTACCCCTTGGCTTTTCTTATAGGTTTTCAAAAAGTAATCGTCGTCTTTGCTCGAAACAAAAAAATCGCCCAGAATAACATTGCTTCCTTTTCCGCTGAGTTTTACAAAAACCTGATCAAACTCCTGCAAGTTGGAGGTGGTACCATCGGGTTGAATGGGAATATTTCTATCGCTTAGAGTGGCTACCAGGTTGTAGTCTTCTGATAAATTGCCGGTAAGTTGCAAGTCGAGGTTAGAGTTGACACTTAAGTTTTGGTTGTTGCCAAAAGCCACACCACGCGATATACTTCCTGTTTTTTCAAGCTGGTCTTCGTTTTTATAAATACTCACCAAGGTGTGGTTGCGATCAAGCATCTCGTTGTACTTAATCTGCATTTCATCATTTATAATGGCGTATTCGCGCAGGTATTTTTTTTTGTTAAGCTTGTAGTCAAACCTGTTGTAACTAATTGTAATAGAGTCGGTGGTGGGTTTTGTTTTGAAGTAAATTTCGGCTTCAACCCAATTGACTTTGTAGGTTTGGTGCGGCAGCGAATCGGAACCTGCCATAATTTTAACAGTGCCGGGTACTATGCTAAAACTGTCGAGCAAAACGGAATCGAATGGCGGGTATATGGTTTTGCTTTGCGAATGGTAAAAACTGTTTTGCCCAAAAGCCTCTACAGTGCAAATACTTACAAGTAATAGGGTTACTATAGAAAATCGCACTGCTATAAAATAAAAATGGAGTTATCTGTTTGGCTAAGATAACTCCATTTTGTGTGGTTTATGATGTACCCTTACTTTTTAGAAGCTAAAAAGTTGAGGTGCTTTCTTCCTTCTTCGGTTACTCGGTAGTTTCTTTTACCAACCGCTTCAATACGACCTGAAGAAATGTTGTTTTTCATGTATTGCGATGGATTTGCCAACTCAACACCTTGAGATTTCAACAGTTTTGAAGTATTAAAAGTACTGAATGAATCGGAGTTGGTGCTGGTGATGAAGTAATGACCTGCGGCCAAAACCCAATCTCCTTTTTTCATTTTTCTTTTAAACGTTTTCATGTATCCGCTGAAAGTATTGGGTGTTTTTGCAGCAGTAGTAGTTCTGGTTGAAGCTTTTGGAGCTTCGGCAGAAGCAGTGCTTGCAGCGGCTGTTGCAGCTACAGGATTTTTGCGTGGTCGGCCACGACCTCTTTTAGGGGCTGCTGGTGCTGGTGCTTCGGCAGCGGGTTCTTTTGCTGGGGCAGCTGGTGCGGCTACTTCAGCTTTTGGGGCTGCTGCCGGTGCAGGTGCGGGTGCTGCAGTTTTTGGAGTGCTTACAGGGGCACTTGCTTTTTTCGGAGCGGCACCTAACACGTCTTGTACAAGATTCATGTGATCTTTTACAAATTGTTCTGAGCCTGAAATTTCAATTTCTCCGGTTTCGCGGTTGATTCTAATTCTTGCGCCGTTGTCCATAATTATTAAGGATTTATTTGTGTGTGCAAATATATAAACTAATTAGAATTATAATAGTTTATTTTCATAAGGTATTAAAATTCTAAAGGTGGTGCCTTTTTTATAATCGGTGGTAAAGTCAATTTGGCCTTTGTGGTTCTCAATTATCTGTTTTACAATAGCCAAGCCCAAACCCATACCCGATGACTTGGTGCTAAAATTGGGTAAAAATATTTTGTCGCGCCGCGATTCATCTATTCCTGAGCCATTGTCGCTTATGTTTATGCTAAGCACGCCATCGTTTCCCGCTTCTATTGCAATATCTATTTGTGGTTCGGTACCTCCTTCTACGGCTTGTATGCCATTCTTTACTATGTTGTTAAAAGCCCTGAACAATTGATCCCGGTCGCCGCTTATGTTAATTTGATGGTACTTGCAATGTAGGTTAACTATTTGTTTGTCAGCATTGTAAAGGCTTTCAATATCGTAAAAAACTTCAATAATGTTGAGTTTTTCTAATTTGGACGAAGGCATTTTAGCAAAGGATGAGAATTCTGAGGCAATTTTGGATAATATGTCGATTTGGCTAATTAATACAGATGTAACTTTTTTGAAAATTGCTTCCAGATTTTGGTGTTTATCGCTCCATGCGCGCTGCAATTGCTGTATATTGAGTTTCATGGGCGTTAGCGGATTTTTGATTTCATGCGCTACTTGCCGTGCCATTTCCTGCCATGCCTCTGCTTGTTTAGACTCTGTAAGTTGCCTTGCGCTCGCCTCAAGCTTGTCTATCATGGTGTTGTATTCTTTTACCAGCAATCCTATTTCATCGGCTTTGTGCCAGGCTATTTTTTCGTTGTGGCCGGCCAGATTGGTTTTTTTAATTTGTTCGGTAATTAATGAAAGCGGGCGGGTTAGGTTGCGCGCTATAAAGGCCGAAATAACCCCCAAAATGACTAGTAAAACCAGGTATATATTAAACAGGGTTACAAAAAACGACGCTTGCTCTTGTCGCAAATCCTGCTGACGTGTAAAATAGGGTAGCTGCACATAACCCATAATTTTTTGATCTACAAAAACCGGTGTATAGGCCGAAAGGTAGTTGAGCAGCCCCACTTTTTTGTTTCTAATGCAAAGCGATTTGCCCTGATGCCGCATTTCAAAATAGGCGTCGCCATCTATCTGCTCTTCCAATATGCCATTTTGGTACAGCAAGCGTTGTGAGGAGGCAAGTAGTTTTCCTTGTTTGTCAAAAACATCAATGTCGCTTTCGTATAGTTCCGAAAATTGTAATACCTGTTCTTGCAATAAATCTATATTGTCGAGTATCTGGTTTTTGTTTTTAATAAGGTTTGAAAAATAGATATAGGCTTTTGCGGCTTTGTTTTTCAGGTTTTCTTCGGTGGCTAGTTCGTATTTTTTTTGGGTGTAAACGCCTGTGGTGTAGGCCAATATGAGCAGGGCTATGAAAACCGATCCAATAGTAACAAGCCGCACCCGCGAGGCAAGTGTAAAAGTCAATTCGCCCATAAACATGCGCTGTGTGCGCCTAAGCATATCGGCAAAATGGTATTGCACCAAAAACATGAGCAACACTATGCTCAAAAACACGCTAAAACTACTGATGTAATTGAAAAGGCTTTTTCTGGCGCGTGTAAGCACAAAAAGTGTTTCATCATCAGGTTGGTAAAAGTAGTTTACATAATTGCTGTTGTGGTTTATTACCAATTGCCCTGTGGTATCGATAAACAGCGGGTAATTGAGGTTGCCGGTAGAAGCCAGTAATTGGTTTTTTTTGTACAAGGCGTAGGTATAACCCTCGGTTAGGTCGTGCGCATTATTGCCCACCAAAAGTTCAGGATAGATACTTTGGTCATAAAAACTCTTTTCTGTGAGCAGCACATACAAACTACCCACCGTGTCGGCGTCCTGCACATAGCTTTGCTCGGTTAGGTAGGCGTTGGTTATTCCGGTTAGTTTGGTGGCGTATATGCCGCGGGTTAGTTGGTTGCTGCCTTCTTTTAAAATACTGTTTATGGTTTCAGCCAAATCGCGATCGGGTGTATAGCCAAACTTGAGTTTTTTGGGTAGAAACAATATTTTGTGTTCGTATTTTTTGAGGTAGCCACGCAAATAAAGCTTCTCCAAACGCTCTTCAATAGCCGATTTTGGTAAAAATGGGTTGGTAAAAAAACTCTTGACGTAAGCGTCTTTTTCCAGGTTCAACCTGAAATCATTAAGCAGAAATTCCGCCACATTATCTCTTTGGTTGATGAGGTTTTTTACCACCAAAGGCAATTGCTCCCGCGCAATTTTTTCGGTTTCGGTTTTTACCATTACAAACAAGGCACTTAGCAAAACAACAACAAGCACCACAGCGTGTTGCGATATATATGGGTGGGTAGCTTTAACCAATAATTTACCTGCAAATAATGCCAATGGAAACAGCAGACAGACATACGGAATATGCAGGAGAAGGCAAAGCAGCGCCGCCAACACAACACTCAATAGGGCGGTAACCAGCTCAAAACGAACAAAATGGGCTCCGGCCAACGATACCGTGCGAAATAGTAATACCGATAAAATAAGGTAAACAAAAAAGCTCCAACCACTCAGATTAAGTATATCTGATGTATCAATGGTAATTACCGAGTTTTCAATTAAATCAAAGCAAATGATGGCCATTAAAATACTAACCAAATAGGAAGCCAGCATTTTCAAAGTGGCGTTTTTCAAATCTATGAGCCAGGTTAGCAGCAGCAGACTTCCCATTAATAAGTCGCCCAGGTTTGAAAGTATAAAAGCGCCTGAATAAAGTGCGGGATTGTAAAACTGTGTGGCATTGAGGCTGCAAAAACTTCCCAGGCTTCGCAACAACAGGTAGAGCAGTGCGGTGTAGGCAAGCATGCCTGTAGCGGGTTGACGCACAAAAAGCACCATTAGTAAAAGTGCCACAAAAACCAGGTTTCCTACATTGTGCGAGCCGCGGTGGCTGTCTTTTGCTCGCAGCGAGCCAATTTCCTGACCTGTGGAAAGGCTTATTTTTTCGGCAAACTCACCGGGTTTTCCAATTTCAAAATGCTCTGCAGCCTTGGCATATAAGGGCGAGTTTTCTTGTAAGTAGTTGTTTTTTAAATAGTAGGAATGTACCAGCGGAAACGCCACCACCCAATGTTGGTTTTCTTTGCTTTTCACAAAAAAAACATAACCGCCGTTTTTGGTTTTTTGGTAGGTTGGCCGATAAAATTCGGTGAAATAATAGGGCGGAAGCGTGTGTATGTTGTACCACTCTTTCAGGCTGTCGCCGTGGTAAATATAAAAACCCAAGTCCTCATCCGCGCGGTATTTTGCTGTAAGCTCATCATAATCCATTTGCTCATTCACCAAGTCGTCAAGCAGTTGAAGGGCAGTTTTTTCGGCCTTCAACACATTGCTTTCAAAGTTTTTTTTAACCAACGAAAGATGTACAGAATACAAACCTTGCTCAAGCGGATTGCTTACAAGGCCCAACATAAAAACCAGCAAACCGAGCAAAACAAACGTTCGGTGGTTTTTATAAAAACTCATTCAGGAATCTTATTAAGTAAATCATCATACACTACCTGCAATATATCGGTGCGCACGTTCATTCTTATCAGCTTCATGTTTTCGGCGCTTGGGTTTACCCTGTTTGAAAGGAAAACGTACAACAAATTGTATTGGGGGTCGGCCCACACGCAAGTACCTGTAAAACCGGTATGGCCAAAAGTGCCGGGGCTGCAATCGCTGTTTACCGGGCTTGGAACACCGGGTCGGGTTTCGGGTTTGTCAAAACCTATTCCTTTGCGGTTTTCGGCGTATTGCTTGCTCGTAAAAAGCTCTATAGTGGCGGGTTCAAAATAGTTGATTTCGTTGTAGCTGCCTTTTTGAAGCAACATTTGAAAAAGTTTGGCCACATCGTTGGCCGTTGAAAAAATACCTGCGTGCCCTGCCACACCGCCCAGCATTGCTGCCGCGGGGTCGTGCACATAGCCGTGTATGAGTTGGTGCCTGAAGTAGTTGTCGTCTTCGGTTGGTACTATATTGGTTTTCTTATATACATTCAACGGATTGTACATGGTGTGGTTCATTCCCATTGGGTAGTAAAAATTTTGGTACAAATAGTTTTCAAAACCACTGTTTGTGAGGTTTTCAAGTATTTGCAACATGTAGAAATAACCCAAGTCGCTGTACAGGTATTTGCCCCGTACTTTCATCTTGCTTCGGTTTATCATATTATATATGGTATCGCGAATGCCGCGCTGCACGTAGAGCGAGTCGGCCACCTTTACACTAAAAAAAGTATTGGGTTCGTAGCAATAATTGCTGTCGCACATGCCGCCTTCGGTCAGGGTATATTTATAAAAGGGTATCCAAGCCGAAAGCCCCGACTGATGAGTGAGTATTTCGCGCAGACTGAGGTCCATTTTGCTTGAGTCAACCGTATTGCCCAGGTAGTCGTACAAGGTTTTGTCAAGGTCTATGGCGCCCATTTCGTAATAGCGCATCAGCATCATGGTTGAGGCCATTACCTTGGTCATCGAGGCCACATCATAGAGTTTGTTGTTGCTTACTTTGGCGCTTTTGGCATAAGTAAAGGTGCCAAACGATTTTTGATAAACCACTTTTCCATCTTTGGCCACCAATATTTGACAACCGGGTGTAGCTTCTTCGGCTATGGCATTCAGGGCAATTTTATCAATTCGTTTCAGGTTTTTGCTGCTCAGGCCTACTTGTTCGGCTACACCATAGCTCAGCAGGTTGCGTGCTTTTTCGGTTTCGCCATCACCAAATTGATAACTACAACTTACAGGCAACAAACCACTTGTGCCTATAGCGCCAAACAAAGCCTGGGCTGCGGCAATTTGCATTTCGGGCATTTCTTCATAAGCCTGAAAAACCGGGTTTTCAACGTCAAAACCATTGAGCAAATAGGGCGTGCCAAAGTTTACAAGTATCGCTTCATCATTATTGTCTAAAATATTTGAAATATATTGAGTTACAGGTTTGCTGTATCCAAAATTTTCCTTTACCCGGTAGGGATTCACTCCCATGAGTGCCACCACTGTATTGTTGTATTTTTTGGTCAGTTGGTTAAGGTCTATCTCCGGCAAGTGGTTGCTGTCAAGCGCTATGCTCAGGGTTTTTACGGGGCGGTAATAATTGAGGTATTCTTCAAATGGGCTTGGGCTGCTATTACCAAACTTTATGCAGAGCAGGGTATCGTGCAAATCCTTCAGTTGGGAGCTGCGTTTTCGGCCCAGTCTTGTCAGTGCGTTTTCGGCTATTTGCCGCTTGGCCAATTCATACTTGGGCTCATTCAATTTTTCGTAGAGTTCACCAGCGCTAAGTAATTTTTTATCAGGTGTTTTGTCTTTATTCAACCACAGTTTGGTTCTCAATATGCGCAGTACTTTTTCATTGAGTATTTCTTCATCAATTTCGCCGGCTTCTATGGCTTTTTTCAATTGGGCTGAAGTTTCTTCTACTTGCGCGGGAAACAGCAAAATATCATTACCGGCCTCAAAGGCTTTTATATCAATTTTAGAGGCGGGCACATATTTGGTTACGCCCTGCATATTGAGCGCGTCAGAAAAAACGAGTCCGCCAAAATCGAGGCTGCGCCGCAAAAGCTTATCGGTTATTTTGGGTGATAGTGAGGCGGGCAGGTTTTGTGTTCCTACAAATGCCGGTATATGCAAATGTGCGGTCATAACACCACCTACACCACCTTCAAACAAGCGCTCAAAAGGATACAGCTCTACTTTGTTCAATCGCCTGCGGCTGTGGTTTATCAGCGGCAAGTCCAGGTGCGAGTCGGTATGTGTATCGCCGTGACCCGGAAAATGTTTGGCTACCGCGAGTATGCCGTTTTCTTGCAATCCGGCCAAATATTGCAAGGCTTTGTCGGCAACATCGTATTTGCTTTCGCCAAAGGAGCGCATGTGTATCACCGGGTTTTGCGGGTTTGAGTTGATGTCAACCACCGGACTAAACGACACATTAACACCCAATACCTGCATTTGCTCTGCTACATCGCGGGCAAAGTGTTTGATGTAGGTATTGTCAGTTAGTGCCCCCATAGTCATTTGTTTCGGATATTTT
>WGNN01000011.1 GCA_016124515.1 bacterium | reverse complement strand
TGTTCAGGAATTTCGGTTGTTTCGGAGCGTTAAGAAAAGAAAACAAGCCTTGACTTTTTGGTACTTTTTGGTCAAGCAAATGCTTCAGCATTCATAAGCACCATTAAAAAACAATTAGACCGCTGCGCATAAAAAGTACAAGAAAGGAGCAATGAGTACAACTTTTAGACGGTAAGCTCAAAATTTGACTTTGGAAAATAAAAATTCAAGTCAAAATCTTATCCAAACCGTATATCTTGTTGTAAGTGAAGCTGATAGGTGATGTTTTAAACGCGCGTAAATTGCGTAAAAACCTGAATATCAGGGGCATTTAGAACCCCGAAACTTTAGTTAATTTTCTTCTGTTGGCGGGGTTTTGCTGCAAACTCCCAATCTGTCAGCTCAAACTTGATAGGTCACGATTATTTGGCTTTTTCCAGCACTTTTTCACCCAACTTTATCAAATCGTTGCCCGAACGTGCACCGGCGGTTTTAATCAAGGTTTCTCCTTCACCATTTACAAAAAGCAGCGTAGGATAACCTTCTACGGCGTATTTTCGGGCTACTGCCGGACCTTCGCCGCGTTCGGCATCCACTTTTACACATACAAAGTTTTTGTTGAAAAACTCGCCCACATCACCTTGGGTAAAAACATAGTTGCTCATCATTTTGCAGGGGCCGCACCATACGGCATACACATCGGCAAATATGGGTTTGCCACTACTTTGGGCTTCGGCAAGGGCTTCTTTCCAGGTTCCATGAAAAAACTCTATGCCCTTGTCGCTTTTTTCAAGTGTAGTGCTTTTGGTAGCAGTGTAGCTAAAGGATAATAAGCCAAGCGATGCAGCTAATATGCTCATAAAGAGAATGGTATGTATGTTCTTTTTCATTATAGGAGTATTATTTGTTGTTGAACGAACGCTAATGTACAAAGGTTCTTTTTTTTTAGTTGAATTGCAACTTACTGTTTCGTTAATGGAGCGGACTCTTTTGGCAAAAGCTGATTTTCAATGGAGTTTGGCGGCTACTTCTCTACAATTTTGCTCTATGGTTTGGCATATCTTGTCAATGTTCACCGAGGTGGGGTTGTCAGAAAACGGTTCGGCAAACAGGTTGGCCAGTTTGTTTATGGTAAGAAATGCCGCACTGATAACCACCATAATGGGCACCGCCAAAAACTCGAAGCCGCTCATTTCACCACCCAAGTCTATATCGCCGATAAAAAGGGGAATAAGCACCACATAAAGCGCCACAATAATTTTTGTAAAGGCCGTGTAAATCATAAGAAAGGGGGTATTTTTAATGCGCTCAGCTTTGCCTTGGATGTCGTAAAACCGATTTATATGCTGCATCAAATCACCTTTTTCAATATTGGCAGTTGCGGCAAAATCTGATTCCAACACAATTGATACCGCCATCAATAGCTCGTTTGACAATTTGTTTTTTGTGCCAATTGAATACTCATCAAGCAGGCTTTGCTCATTAGCGGCAAATTGCGCAGCGGGCTTGTCGTGCATCTCGTTTTTCAATTGTTTCACATACAAAATCAAAAGTTGTATCAGCTTGTCTGCCCTTTGGTTCAGCTGCTGTTGTTTTTCGGGATCAAAATTTTGGCTGTTGCTGTAGTAGGTTTTTATTTTATTGGCAAAACTGCGGCTGTTGTTGGTCAGTTCGCCAAATATTTTACGCGCTTCCCACCAGCGGTCATAAGCCGAGTTCATTCTAAAACCAAGAAAAAAGGCCACGGCAAGTCCGAAAACCGAGCCTATTTGCCCCGAAATTTTATAAATATGGTCGCCAAAATACTCTTCCATGCCCAGCACCAAAATGGCATAAAAGGCGGTGATGATGATATAAGGAGTCGCTATTTTCAATAGCTGAAGCAATCCTTGTTTTTCGCTTTGTATCATGCGGGCCGTTTATTATAGTTGATTTTAATTTATCATACACTTACTCCAAACAAATAACCCACCAGTGCCGAGAGCCCCATGGCTATGGTTCCCCAAATGGTAATTCTTAAAATGGCCTTGCCCAAGCTTGAGCCGCCTGTTTTTGCCGAAGCCATGCCAAGCAATACCAGAAAAATAATGGTTGACGCATACAGCCAATATTCCATACCCGCCACAGGCGCCAAAAAAACAGTGAGCAAAGGCAGCAAACCACCAAAAGTAAACGATGCACCGGAAGCCAAAGCCGCTTGTATGGGTTTTGCCTGCGTAAGCTCATTTATTCCAAGCTCATCTCTAATGTGTGTGCCCAGTGCATCGGCTGCTGTAAGCTCCACTGCCACCTGCATGGCGGTTTCTTTTTTTAGCCCACGGCGCTCATAAATTTGTGCAAGTATCTGAAGCTCTTCTTCAGGCATTTCTTCCAATTCTATTTTTTCTCGTTCTATATCAGCTTTTTCGGTATCGGTTTGCGAACTCACCGACACATACTCGCCGGCAGCCATAGACAGCGCGCCGGCCACAAGACCCGCAACGGTTGCCAAAATTATGAGGGATTTGTCGGCGCTTGCCGCAGCCACACCAATGGCCAGACTCGATATGGAGATGATACCATCATTGGCACCCAACACCGCCGCTCTCAGCCAGTTGCTGCGGTGTATGTAGTGGTTGTCAAGGTAATTGTCTATTGTTATATTTTCCATTGGGGCTGCTTTTTTTATTTATATAATTGGCGCTCAAATAGCTATAATAAATTCGTTGTATTATTTTTCTTTTTCAAGACACTGAATTGGTGCAGAGCGGTGTCATTTTTATGGTTTTTAATTTACAACACCTTTTTCCAACGCAAAATGAGTACGATGGCAACCAGTACCACTATTGCGGTAATAACTACACTTGCGGGCACCGGCATGCGGTTGTTTATATGTGGCACTTCTTTGCTTCGGGCAGCGGAGGGCAGTTCTTTTGCCTGTTCCCATTCCTTATTTATGTCCACGCCTTCGCCATTCAAAAAATCTTTTACTTTTTCATCAATTTCCTTGATTTTATCTGCGCCAAAGGGAACCACATCGCCTTCAGGCATTTTTTTGTTGTGAAAATCACCCAGGTTAATATTGGCATTGTGGGCGGGTTCTATAGCAGTTATGGGTTCAATCGTGTTGTTGTAATAGGTGTTGGTATATTGTATTTCAGGGTTTTTTCCCGAGAGTATCCATTCTATTTCCTTGCTTCTCAAGTCTTCGTAAAATGCATCTCCCTGTGCTATTTCCTGCACCAGAGCGGTCATCAGGTTATCCGCATTTGTAGCTTCGCTTATTTCGGCCAGGCAGCTATTGGCTTTGAAATAATAAGCGTCTTTTATTTTTTTATTATCAAAAGTTCTTGATGCCGCCAAATAGGCTTTTGCCGCCAATTCGCGGGCCGCTTCTTCGTAGCAGTCGGCCATAAGCAAGTCGCCAAGCGCCTCCAGCAAAACCGGCGATTTGAAATTGCCGAATTTCATCATACCCAACAGGCCCGTTACAGCCTTTTGTTGTGCTTCTTCGCTCAGCTTTTGGTCAGCACTGTTTCCTTCTTTCTCCAATAAGAAATTATAAAAATTGGCAGCATTGTCGTCGTTGAAACTAATACCCAGGCTGCCGCTCAGTGGAAATTTCAATTGGTCGTTTACTACCTTGCTTTGCAGGTATTCGGCCAGGTACATTTGGTATTTTTCTCTACCAAAATGTGCGTCAGGATTTATTTCAATGGCTTTTTTAATATATTCCAAACCTTTGTCAAGCTCGGCATGGTGCAGGTAAAAAGTACCCAGGTTGGCATAGGTTTCGTACTTGCCGGGGTATTTTGTTTCCTTTTGCAGCATCACGTTTATGGCTTTTTCCAACTCGCCCAGTTTGGCATACGACACAGCCAAATCGTCGTAATAGGAGGGGTTGTCTGAAACCCGCAGCTGCGATTCGCGGTCTTTTGCGCGCCAATAATAAAATTCAGGCGAATGACGGAGAAACTTACCGCAAATCAATTCAAGAGCTTCAGGAAAATCCTGCCGCTCCATTTCTATGGTGTCTTTGTCCCAAAAGCAGGCAAGGGTAGGCCACAAGAGAAGGGTAATGAAGGCTATGCTTATTTTTTGGCGCATATCGCTTGTATTTGCGTACAAAATTAAAGCCTATTTGCCACGAAATCGAGTTAATTTTAAAGACCGAAGTCAGGCCGGAATTAAGATTTAATTCATAAAAATGGTTGAAAGAATAAGCAGTTGGGCAACTAATAATTCCAAAATATCCATGCGACTAAAAATAATACGCCGTTGTGAATTGAACCACAAGGCGGCAAAAGCAACTATGCCGGCAAGGCCTGCAAAAAGAAACATGTTTGGCATTGGCCAATGCATTTCTGCAAACAATACCCCCATAATGCCTATGCAAAAAGAAAGATACATGAGTTTAAAAATCAATTGGGTGGGTTTCGAAAGCTGGTTAAAATCGGTTGGTGCCATAGCTGATTTGGTAAAACGGTAATAATGCAAAAACGACCAAGTGGACAGGAAAAACACCAAGACAGGCCCAATGGATGAAAAAAAAGTGTTTTTTGCCAAAACAGCCAATGCAGAAGCAACGGCCACGTAAGGGAGTATTTTGTGAAGCAGTTTCAAAATGGATGGTTCATGTACTTGTTGCAATATTACTATTACGGAAACAACGCAGCTGTTATTTTATAAAAAACCTATGCCCAATTTGTATTTTTCAATTTTCAACCTGCAATTTTTGAATTTCCAATTTTGAATTTTCAATTTCCAATTTAACATTAGCTAAACCTATACTCGCCGAATGTCTCTTACTTTGCGGGTATGAACAGGTTGAGTTTTTTACTGCTATTGGCCGTTTTGCACGGTTGCACAGCACATTACCGGCGCGATACGGTGTGGCCCAAGGAAGCTATAGCTATTGACAAACAGGTAGTTGACGACTCGGCTGCTGTAGCAACTATAGCACCTTACAAGGAGGCTTTAGACGAACAAATGAACCGCGTAATTGCCATAGCTGCTGCCGAATTCAACAACGAAGCCGGCCCCACAGGCGAGTCATCGCTCGGCGATTTTGTGTCTGATTTGCAACTGAAAGAGTCAAGAAGGTTGTACGGCCAAGCGGTTGATATGGCGGTAATTAACCACCGTGGCGGGCTTAGGGTGCCCATATTGAAAGGCGTGGTAACGGTAAGAAACATATTTGAACTGATGCCATTCGATAATGAAATATGGCTAATGGAGCTCAATGGCAAAGAAGTACAACAACTATTTGACAATGCCGCCCAACGAAAAAGTAATGTAATTGCCGGCGCCACCTACACCATTGAAGGGGAGAAGGCGAGCCAAATTATTATAGGTGGAGCGGCCTTTGATCCCAACCGAAAATATATAATATCCATTTCTGATTACCTTGCAGGCGGTGGTGGTGGCCATGATTTTCTCGCCGGCAAGGCACCCCTTAAAGACGATGATATTTTGTGCAGAAATATGATAATAAACTACATTGAAAACTATACCAAACAATATGGTAAGCCGCTGGAGCCTTATATAGACGAACGCGTAAAAATGGCTGAATAATTAAATGGAAAATGATGAATAGAAGAGATTTTATTATAAATGGTGCCTTGGTGGGTTTGGGTAGCGCCATGATACCTGAAGGCCTGCGCAAGTTGTGGCAGCCCGATATTCGCTTAACCATTTTGCACACCAACGACATGCATTCCAGAATTGAGCCTTTTCCTGCCAATGCGGGTCGTAGTGCCGGTATGGGTGGCATGGCAAGGCGGGCAAGTATGATAAAAAACATCAGACAACAGGAAACGAATGTATTGCTGCTCGATTCGGGCGACGTGTTTCAGGGTACACCGTATTTCAATTTTTTTGGTGGTGAACTGGAGTTTAAACTCATGAGCCAAATGGGCTATGATGCCGCTACACTTGGTAACCACGATTTTGATGGTGGATTGCAAGGGCTTGATAACATGTTGCCACATGCCCGGTTTCCATTTCTCTCAGCTAATTATGATTTTTCAAAAACCCAATTGGCCAATCGGTTCGAGCCTTATAAAATATTCAATCGTGGGGAGTTGAAAATAGGTGTTTTTGGTTTGGGAATTGAGTTGAAGGGATTGGTGCCCGAAAAATTATACCGCGAAACCGTTTACTTGGATCCGGTGGAAAAAGCCAGGGAAATGGTGCAGGAGTTGCAAGGGCAGCAATGTCATTATATTATTTGTCTATCGCATTTGGGCTACCAATATGAAGGTAATAAAATTGATGACCACAAACTTGCTGAGGCGGTAAGCGGAATTGACCTCATTTTGGGCGGGCATACCCATACTTTTCTCAAGCAGCCTGTGTGGCATCAAAATGCCGAAGGTTTCAGCACGCTTATCAATCAAGTAGGTTGGGCGGGCATCAACCTGGGCCGTATTGATGTGGCTTTTTCTGCCGCTGGTAAAAAGCAAATTGCCGCTTCGGTGCTTCCGGTGGTAGCCTGATAGTGATTTTTTGCACGAACATGCTCAAATTGATTATTTTTTGCAAAAAAAAACTGCTTTGGCATACGATAATTTTACCCATGAACTGCTGCAAACAAAGGCGCCTTTTGGCATTTCCAAAGACAAGAGAAAGCGCTTGCTGCGTAAGGCCGACGAGATAATATACCAGAATTCAAGCGTTTAGTGGAAATTAGCTTTTACGGCTGGGCCAAAATCAATTCCTTTCTATGCCGGCAAGAAACTTCCCCCTTTTTATCAAAAGCGATGTATTACAGTCTATCGCAAATTTTTATATGAATCAATCATTCATTAGGAAATAATTTATATTGTTTCAGATTTTTATTATTTTATTAAATGTAGATTGACCATTTTTGTCGGTTATTTTTACAAAATAAACACCACTAGGCCAGTCTATGCCAAAGTTTGCCCCATTGGTGATAGCTAATTTTTTGATCAGGATGCCATTTGCATTATAAATTGAAGCTTCTAATGGTTTGTCTTGATCTAAAGATAGATTAAAGGATTGTTTGCTGGGATTTGGGTAAATTGATGCAGATAAGTTGAATTTTTCTTCAATGGAATTTGGCTTCGTAAAAGTATCCGCCATTGCTATAAAAAAGCGGTTTATTGAATCAACAGGGTTATAGGATTTTCCATCAAGCTCAATGGGTTCTTCAAGTAAAATCAATTCAGCATATTTGGTGTCAGTAAGCATGCCAAGTCTTCCGTAAAAGAAGGTTTTCATCAGCCTTTTTGCTTTTCCGGTGGCCGTATCGAGTGTCACAATAAACTGTCCTCCGCCTTGTTGTTCCAAGCTATCCCAAAACATGCCTGTATTATCATCATAAAAACTGTACAGTGAAATTAATTTTCCATTTCGTATATTTTCTTCAAAAACAAAAGTGCTTGAGCCACCATAATAATTGTAATCGCATTCAGAAAACCACACCAACTTTCCATTGCGGTCGAGACATAATTGCGAAGGGTTGTTGGCGTATTTACTTGCTCCCAGTTTTTTACCATCGTACCATAGGGTATCATTGGCACGATAAGTAAAACCTATAATTAATCTGTTTTTATCAGTAGCACAAAAACGCACTGTGTTAGAAATATACGACTGATTGAAAAATGATGCCAAATAATGCATTGTGCCTGTACTGTCCATTCGCAAAAGGAAATAATGATATTCTTGAATACTATCAGCCGGAATTGTCAATTGGCTATCCACTTGCCAATCGTTGGTTGGTTGCCATATATTGCATAAAAAATACACATCGTGGTTATAGGGGTGGAAATAGGCATTATTAGAAGGAAGGTTTTTGTAGTCATTATTCAAGGGCTTGAACTGCCCGTTGGGTGCAATAACTCCATAACGGGCAAGTACTTGGAATTCTACGAGTTGATATGCAAATACCCCATTAAATTGGCTGTGACTATACATTGGGTTTTCAAAGTAATTTGATTCCACATTTGCACCTGTAAAACCTTCTTTACTCCATTTATATGTTCCATTAGAACTAAGACAGATAAGTCCTCCGGCATTGTCTGGCCAATTGTCATCACTAGATGTGGCTTTCGCACTCATCATAAAATAGATGTTACCGCTTTTGTCAACCCGTAAAAATGAACCTGTGCCAATTGCTGAATTGATTGAATCAATTAACACCTTGTGCCATGCTAATTTCCCTAATGAATCAATCTTAAATAATAATTTAAAATCTCCTTCGTGGTAAATTTTCTTGTTGCCAATATTTGCATAGTTCTTAAAACCGGCGAATCCCACTACACCTTTGTCGGGTGTAGTGCAGGTTACTTGTTTAGATTTTGAATTGTTGTCTGCCAAACTAACTTTTCCATTAATATCAATTATCCATTTAGATTGGTATTCAAGGGGTTGAGCGTATGTGCAACGCGCACTCAATATCGTGCAGACGATAAACAGAATTATTTTCATTTATAAATGATTTAAGGAGTGCAACATAAAGTAGTAAATGAACCTGAGCTTGATATGTCGAAATGAACAGACATTTTATTAAAACCACCGCCACAAGGAGCACCCGGAACGCATGATACATCCATGTCAATTGCTCCGGATCCAAAAGTGCCGGTGATTGATTGAACAATGAATTTACTTCTCAATAACAAGGCCTTTAATGCGAGTAACCAAAGAATTGGAATTGGTTTATTGATGGCTTTGAAGTTTTTCACATCTAAAATATTTTGTCGAATATATGAATTTAATCATTTAAGAAGCCTTACTCTTGGCTGTTATTCAATGTTTGCTCGAAGATGTACACCTAAGCGGCGCTCGTTTCCAAGGGATTTTGATTATTTTTCGCAAAAAAACTGCATTGGCATACGATAATTTTACCCATGAACTGTTGCTAACAAAGTCGCCGCTTGGCATTTCCAAAGACAAGAGAAAGCGCTTGCTGCATAAGGCCGACGAAATAATAATTGACAAGGATACCTATAATCGCACGCGTGCGCAACTTTTTGATGCGGTCAGGGAAGAAGGTACCAATTTGTTGGTTTGGCTAGAAGAAGCGATGAAAATATTGGACAGAGCCCGTGAAATAACACAAACGTCTAAAACCTTTTTCAGTCCTGAAAACTCAGGTCAGGAGGCATTGAAACAGCATTTACTCAAGGCAAATTCGGCGGTTTGGGTCTGTGTCTTTACCATCAGCGACAACGAGCTGTCAGACGTGTTGATAGAGCAACACCGGCAGGGGCGCGATATAAAAGTGCTTACCGACAATGATAAAATATATGACCGTGGCTCAGATATTTTTGGATTGAAAGAAGCAGGAGTTCCTGTAAAAATTGATGAAACCGACTGCCACATGCACCACAAATTTGCCATTATTGACAGAGAATTGCTGGTGAATGGAAGTTATAACTGGACGCGAAGTGCCGATGAATTCAACCACGAAAACCTGATTATCACACGTGACGAAGCACTCGTTCGCGATTTTAGCAAAGAGTTTGCCCGCCTGTGGTCATCACTTCCCTGGCTTTGATGTTATTTTTTTGTGGCTACCAAACGCACAACCGAAGCTTTCCCCGCATGGTACACACCTTCGTCAAGCACTGTGTCGGTTTCGTGTAGCAGGTCTATAGTCAGGCCATCAAAATCATGTTGCAGTTCTTCTACCGAACTCAGCCATTCTATATTTTTTGGTCCACCGCTCTCTTTGGTCATCTGTTTTTTTGAAAATGCTTCCAATATTATTTTTCCGCCGGGTTTAAGGGCTTCGGCAGCTTTGCGGTGCACGCGGGTTCTGAGCTCAGGCGGCATGTGTACAAATATGAACGACACCACATCAAATCGCGCGGACCCGAAGTCAAAATCGTCAAGGGTATCAATTTGGTAATCAACAACTACTTGTTTCTTTTCAGCCAATTGCAGGGCTTTTTTGCGCCCTTCGGTACTCGCATCAAAAGCTATGCTTTGCCAGCCTTGTGTAGCAGCATATACCGAATTGCGCCCTTCGCCATCTGCCGGAAATAATATACTGCCCGCCGGCAACAAGGCCAATTGTTCTTTTAAAAATTCATTAGGATTTTCGCCGTAAATATAATTGGCTTGTTTGTATCTTTCGTTCCAAAAGTCTGACATGGCATCGTTTTTAGCTGCGGTTGAATGGTATTTTTATAATACTTCTATTTGGTTTTTCAACAAATCGTCCAGGGTCTCGCGTTCGCGTATCAGTTGGGCTTTTCCATCCAATATGAGTACTTCTGCCGGACGCACGCGGGCATTATAGTTACTACTCATGGTAAAACCGTATGCCCCTGCATTGTGCATGGCAAGTATATCGCCTTCGTGCACTTCGTTTAGCTTGCGGTCGTAGCCAAAAGTATCGGTTTCGCATATATAGCCCACTATGCTGTATATGCGCTGCACGCCATTGGGGTTGCTTATATTGGTTATGTGGTGGTAGGCATCATACATCATGGGGCGTATCAGATGGTTTTGGCCTGAGTCAACGCCGGCAAAAACCGTAGAAACCGTTTGTTTTACCACGTTGACTTGCACCAAAAAATAACCCGCCTCGCTCACCAGAAATTTGCCCGGCTCAAACCACAGTTCCAGTTCGCGACCGTAGGCTTTGCAAAAAACATCGAATCTTTCGCCCAGAATTTCGCCCAGGCGGTCAATATCGGTGGTAATGTCATCGGCGCGATAGCCTACTTTAAAACCCGAACCGAGGTCGATGTATTGCAGGTTTTCAAATTCAATAGCTACATCAAAAAGCAATTCAGCAGCCCTTGTAAATACTTCGGCATCAAGTATATCGGACCCAGTATGCATGTGCAGGCCTACTACATTTATGTTGTTGGCTTTCACCACCCGCATCACGTGGCGTATTTGGTGAATAGAAATTCCGAATTTGGAGTCGATGTGCCCGGTTTGAATGTGGCTGTTGCCGCCCGCCAACACATGCGGATTGATTCTTATGCAAACGGGTACCTTGTTTTGGTACTCATGGCCAAAATGCTCGAGCACCGAAATATTGTCAATATTGATGTTGACACCCAGTTCCACCGCTTTTTTTATCTCTTCGAAGGAAACACAGTTGGGGGTGTACAAGATTTCTTCAGGCGCAAAACCGGCAAGCAAACCAATGCGTACTTCGTTTATAGAAACGGTATCGAGCCCACTGCCTTGCTTGTGCAGAAGCTTGAGAATGTTGATGTTGGTATTTGCCTTACAGGCGTATTTGATTTTCAGATCAGTTTTCTTAAACGCCTGCTTGAGCTTGTTGTATTGGTCAATTATTTTGTTGCCATCATACACATAAAGGGGAGTTCCAAACTGCTCTCCAACTTTCAGAAGGTCAACGCCTCCAATCACATATCTGTCGTTCTCAAGTTGCATTTTACAAAAATTTGCGCGAAAGTAAGCAACGCACAGGAGTCGCTCAAACGGAAAGAACTTTGAAAGCAAGGGGAGGAGGCGGAATAGGGATTTAGTTATCAGTTTGCAGTATTCAGTATTCAGTTTGCAGTATTCAGTATTCAGTTATCAGCAAATCAGCTTTTCAAAAAAACCGTCATTGCGGACTTGATCCGCAATCTCTTGAGTTGGAACACCAATTCAAGATGCCTTACTACCACGGCAGATCTTGAATCAAGTTCAAGATGACCATATTTCGGTTATGACTATTTAGGGTTGGATATGGACATGAGACCTTGGACTTGAGTCTTTGGACTTTAAACTCATCTCCCTAATTTTCAATTTTGAATTGGTGCCCCTTAAACTGCAATTCAAGTTTTGGGGGCATTGGACTTTGGACAATGAAATGACGTTAGGTACCAAATATGCCGCACAGAGTGCTCTGATTTTTTTCCTGAACGCCACGGAGTGACGTCAGAGCTTTATTGAAAACAATTCCGTCATTGCGGACTTGATCCGCAATCTGTTGAGTTGGAACACAAATTTTGATGCTTTGCCACCACAGCAGATCTTGAATCAAGTTCAAGATGACCATATTTTGGTTATTGTTATTTAGGGATGGTCACGCCCTTTAAACCTTAAACTTTGAACTGCAAATCGCATAGTCGCCCCATCCCAGCCTTCCCCGCGAGGAAGGAGCCAAATCGCTTGTGAAACATAACTCCAACTAGAAATCAGAAACTCCAAACCAGAAACTCAGATCAAATTTTAGTAAGTCCGTTGAATATTAGACGTTGGACTTTGGACATTCACATGCTTTAAACTCACCTACTCTCCCAATTTTCAGTTTTCGGTTTTCAATTTTTAATTGGTAATTATTCATTCCTTTAAATTTTAAACTTGTCTCCTTTAAACTCCCCTTCTTACTCGTCAGCATCCAAAATTCGCTCCTTGGTTAAGAAAATGATAAGCCACCGTAACTATTGCATGAAAATATGGCTGTGAACATAAAGCATATACCTTTGCATCAAAATTTTCAAAACTGCTCCTATGAGTAAAGTTCACAATTTTAGCGCCGGACCGGCCATTTTACCTCAATCGGCTATAGACAATGCCATTGATTCATTGAAAGACTTTGCAGGCACGGGTTTGCCGCTCATTACTGTATCGCACCGAGGCAAAGAGTTTGTTGCCGTTATGGACGAAGCGGTAGCCAATGCCAAAGAACTTTTGGGTGTACCCGAAGGCTACTCGGTATTGTACCTTCAGGGTGGTGCCAGTTTGCAGTTTTATATGGTGGCACTCAACCTGTTGGGCGATGGCCAAACCGCTGCATACCTCAACACAGGCACCTGGGCAAGCAAAGCCATTAAAGAAGCCAAATTGGTAGGCAATGTGCAAGTGGTGGCAAGTTCTGAGGAAGCAAACTTCAACTATATACCCAAAGAATACAGCATCCCCGCCGATGCAGCGTATTTCCACATCACAACCAACAACACCATTTTCGGTACGCAAATACACGAAGACTATGAGGTGAATGTTCCCTTGGTAGCCGATATGTCGTCTGATATTTACAGCCGCCCGGTTGATGTATCAAAATACGACCTGATATATGCCGGTGCACAGAAAAACATTGGACCTGCCGGTGCCACACTCGTTATTGTTAAAGACGAAATACTCAATAAAATTGAGCGCAAACTTCCTTCAATGCTCGATTACCGCGTGCACATCAAAGGCGAGTCTATGTACAACACACCGCCCGTATTTGCCATATTTGTAATAAACGAAACCTTTAAATGGCTGAAAAGCATAGGTGGAGTGGCCGAAATACAAAAACGCAATATTGCCAAAGCCACCTTGTTGTACAACGAGATTGACCGAAACCCATTGTTTAAAGGAGCAGCCGTAGCCGACGACCGTTCGCTCATGAACGTAACTTTTGTACTCAACGACAGCAGCCTGGATGCCGATTTTCTTGACTATTGCAAAAACGCAGGTATCAGCGGAATAAAAGGTCACCGCTCGGTTGGTGGTTTCAGAGCTTCGCTATACAACGCGCTTGAGCTTGAAAGTGTGCAGGCACTGGTTGACGTAATGAAGGAATTTGAAAGCAAATACGCTTAAATTAAAATATAATTTAATGGCAAGAATATTAGCAAACGACGGTATATCTGCCGCCGGCAAAAAAATAATGGAAGACGCCGGGCACGAGGTGGTAACCGATACCATTCCTCAGGCCGACTTGATGACCAAACTCAATGATTTTGAAGGCATTATAGTTCGCAGTGCCACCACTGTGCGTCAGGAACTTATTGATGTTTGTCCCAACCTGCGTTTTATAGGCCGTGCCGGTGTGGGTATGGACAATATTGATGTTACCTATGCACGTTCGGTGGGCAAGCAAGTGTCAAACACCCCTGCTGCTTCTTCAGCTTCGGTGGCCGAACTGGCTATTGCACACATGTTTACCATAGCGCGTTTTCTTCAACGCTCCAATCAAGAGTTGCCCGCCCAAGGTGCCGAAGGTTTCAAGGCATTGAAAAAAGCCTATTCAAAAGGTATAGAGCTCAAAGGCAAAACCCTTGGTGTGATAGGTGCTGGCAAAATTGGTATGGAAACTATGAAACTGGGTGTGGGCCTTGGCATGCGCGTGATCGCTACCGACCTCAATCCACGCGAAATCAGCTTTGACCTTGACCTAGACAGCGAAAACGTAAAAACTACCGTAAAGGCTACCGTACCATTCGTGAGCATGGCCGAACTTTTGGCACAAGCCGATTTTGTGAGTTTGCACGTACCTTTTACAGGCAAACCCGTTATTGGCAGCGCCGAAATAGAACACATGAAAACCGGTGCAGCCTTGATAAACTGCGCACGCGGCGGCACTGTTGATGAAGCCGCACTGCTTGATGCACTCAACTCTGGCAAAATAGCCTATGCCGGCATTGACGTGTTTGAGAAAGAACCCACCGACAACATGGCCTTGTTGCAACACCCCAACACTTCTGTGAGTCCGCATATTGGCGGCTCTACTGTAGAAGCCCAAGACCGCATAGGCACCGAAATGGCGCAGATAGTGGTAGATTTTTTTAAGTAGATTCCATTAACCCTATACACATCCCGCTGACAATTTGTGCCGGCGGGATGTTCTATTTATAGATATGACAAAAGTTAAAGCCTTCAACGGGGTTCGCCCGCAAAAAGAAATGGTTGAAGAATTGATGCTGCACCAATT
Source organism: bacterium (assembly GCA_016124515.1). GTDB lineage: Bacteria > Bacteroidota > Bacteroidia > CAILMK01 > JACPUW01 > JACPUW01. Next base: position 35,295 of record WGNN01000011.1, on the reverse strand, counting down.
TGACCATGTTATTCTTTCAAAACAAAAAGACATTGGCGACGAAGCCATCAGGCAGCGGGCAGAGTTGGTGGGCTATGATTTGCAGGAAAATCCGCAGCTCGAGTATTTTTTGAAAGTAGGCATAGGCTACCGCAACATGATAGAAGAAGGCGGCTTGATAGTGGATGAAAAACCGGCGTACTACCTGTTTGGAATCAATTGGGAAAACCATTGGCTCTATGGCATTGTGGGAGCCGTGCACTACAGCGATTACTGGAACGACAAGGTGAAAAAACACGAAGACACGCTGGAGCAAAACGAAGCCGAGTTGGTAAAAATTACCGAAGCCATTGACTTCAACTTCAATCCCGTGATGCTTACCTACCCCGACCACGAACAGCTTGACCATATAGTAGAGCAAATTGCCTTGAGAAAAGAAGCCTACAGCTATTTCAGCGAGGAAAATGTGGAGCACAAGATTTGGATTGTAAACAGCGACAGCGAAGTGGCAGCCATAGAAAAACACTTTGCCGAAATACCCTGCACCTATATTGCCGACGGGCACCACCGCATAGAAAGCGGCTCAATAGTGGCTAAAAAGCGCAATGAAAAAGGCAACTCGCCCATGGAAGCGCCGCACAACTATTTTATAGCCATACATTTTCCCGCCTCGCAACTGCGTATGTATGAATTTAACCGGCTGGTAAAAGACTTGGGTCCTTACGAGGTGGACGAGTTTTTGGAATCGCTCAGCCACAAGTTTGCCATCAGCAAAGTAGCGGAAGCTTATCGTCCGAAGGAAAAATTCAGCTACGGCATGTACCTTGAAAAACAATGGTACAAACTAGACTATCTGAACACCGAACACCTGAGTGATGATCCTGTGGCACAGCTTGATGTGAGTGTGCTGCGCCGCGAAGTAATGACCGGAATTCTGGGAATCATGAATTTCCGTTCTACGAGTCAGGTATCTTTTATTGACGGGGTAAGGGGCATAGACAAATTGGTGCAACTGGTTGACAAAGGCGATTACAAATTGGCCTTTACACTTTGTCCGGCGCGGGTTGAGGAAATGTTTGCCATAGCCAACCACCACGAAGCCATGCCGCCAAAAGCCACTTGTATTGAGCCAAAATTAAAAAGTGGTATGATTTCAAGACTTTTAAGTTGATTTAGTCAATTCTTAATTTTAAAATTGCAGAAGACAAAATTCTGATGATGAAAAAAATATTAACTCCCACCTTACTTATAGGTGCTATAACCGGATTGGTTTACTTAGGCGGATGTAAAAAAACCCCTTGCGAAGCAGACAATGCGCCCAACTGTGGCGACCACGGAACCTGCGTAGAAGATGCGGACGGCAAAACTGCCAAATGCGAATGCGAAGATGGATGGACCGGCGATATGTGCCAAACCGAAGTGGTTGACACAACCCATCACCAAACACCAACCGGCTCTGTGAAAATAGTAGTGAAAAGAAAAGTGAATGGTAAGTTTATTGACAACTACGCTTGTTTGGCTGTGCTTGGCCGCTCCAAAGAAGATATGTATTGGCTTGAATACACCACAAGCAAACTTTCAAGCTTCAAAAAGCCAAAATACAACCTGAAAAGTTATCCTCTTTTGGTTGACCAAGGTGCTGTTATAGACACCGCTTACTCGCGCCACGGTGGCAAAGAACCCGGAGGTGCTGATGCAGGAATCATTACTTTTTCTGATATACCAACAGGTACCTATTACCTGCACGTATATAGCTCGGCGCTCGACAAATACGTAACCGAAGTAACCATTACCGAAACCACCGACGACGATTGGGTAATTGCTGAAGTAAGACCACTTGGCAATTTGCTCATTACGGTTGGTCAGACAAAAATTGCCGGTTCTGAGCTCGACTCCAACTTGTTTATGGTGTTTGGCAACTCAAGCGATACGCTGAAACAAGTATTGGTAAAAGACTACAACTCATTAACCATTAAGCCATACTACCAAGGCAGAACCCTTACCATTACCAACGGGCAAGGCAAACCGCAACCCGGTAGCTATTTGTTGTTCGATATTCCAACAAGAAAATATCTTGTGGTGGCATACAACGAACAATTTGCTCCAAAAGATGGAACACAAGGATACGAGTATGTTGAAATAACGCGGAACTTGCTGGCAAAGACCTGGGTTTCGTTTAAGTAATCGACTTGAAACCATACAAAATAGAAAAGGGGCGTTTGCCCCTTTTTTTATGTAATTGGCTTATTTTTATTAACTTGGGCGAAAATGAATATTATGAAAACCCTCAAAATCTCCCTCTTATTTTCAATCCTGCCCATATTTTTAATTTTCAACTCGTGCAAAAGCCCGTGCGATGCGAAAGATGCACCCAACTGTGGCGACCACGGAACCTGCGTAGAAGTGGACAGCAAAACCGCCAAATGCGAATGCGACGAAGGATGGACCGGCGATATGTGTAGCGAGCAGGTAAATAACGACCCCTGCGCGAATTCAAATGCAGGCACACTACAAATTATAGTGAAAAGAAAAGCCACCGGCGAAGCATCGAACAACAACGGATGTCTTGCCGTATTGGGCCGCAGCAAAGAAGACATGTACCTGCTTGACTATAAAAGCTCAAAATTGCCCGGATATGACAAGCCCAAATTCAATTTGCAGGAGTATGACCAACTGAAAACCAACGGCGCGGTAATAGATACTGCATACTCACGAAAAAACGGTACCGACCCCGCCAATCAGGCCAAAGTGGGAATCATCACTTTTGAAAACATACCTTATGGAACCTATTATTTGCACGCATTCGATGGCGATCATAATAAATATGTTTCAGATGTTACCATTTCAAAATGTAGCCAATTGGTATATGCCGAAACCGAATCGCTGGGTAACCTGAAAATAACTATTTCGCAGACAAGTGTAGGCGGACGAACACTTGACTCAAACCTGTATATGGTTTTTGCGCCCGGCAACGACACCTTGAAAGAGGTTAGCAAAAAGGATGTGAGTTCCATTGCCATAACGCCATTCTACCAAGGCCGTTCCGCTGAGTTGACAAATGAAAATGGCAATAAAGAACCCGGTATTGCATTTTTGTACGATATACCCACGCGCCAATATCAAGTATTGATATACAACGACCTTTTTGCACCAACCAATGGCACACAAGGGCATGCCGACGTGCAAGTAAAACGCAATTTACTGGCAAAAGTGGGTGTCCATTTTTGATCCTGACCCTATAATTTGGCTAATTAGAACTTCTGACCAAATCAAAAAAAGGTGTCCCGAAATAGTTTCAGGACACCTTTTGTTTTTTTGAACTTGGGCTATTTTATAATTCTACATACCAAAGCACACTTGGTATAATACCGGTGTTGAAGCTGTTCTTCAAGGTGCCATCGCCGGCAAAAGAGCTCACCGTGCCGGTTTGTTGGTAGTCTTTGGCATCGCAAAGCCAAATAGTGCCATTTGTGCAATACATATTATAGGCTGTAAAATCGACAGAAAAAATATTTGAAATAGATTTCCCATCATATTTCATTACTTTTTGGTCCAGAAGAAAATAGATATTTCCATTGTCCAGGCTAGAGCGACAGGTCCACAGCGTGCCGGTATAATTATATGCAACCGATGATTCAATATTGTGTGCAGCGGCATTGAGGCTCAGCACAGCCCCTTGCACCTTGTTGTCGGTATTGGCATTTCTAATAACAGTTGGTTTGCCGTTCAGGAGCCATATTTCGTTGCTGTTTCCGCCAATATCAATAGAGTCAACAAGTGTAGCAGATTCTGTGTTGACTACATATACATAGTTGGTACTGCCATTGGTTACAAACAATTCATTGCCCGAAACCACCATTTTTTCTGTGCTGCCATGCAGTTTTACAGTTTGGCTTATTTTGTTGGTAGTCAGGTCAACCACACTTAGTTTATTGGCAAATAAATCGCTCACATAGGCGGTTTTTTCATTCACTGCCACTATTTGCCTTGGCGAGGTAAAGCCTTCAATAGTAGCAAGTTCAACATAGGTTTTTTTATCCAACACGCGTATCAAACCCGAGTTGTTTACCACCACATATAGTTTGTCGTTTATTATATTCAGCGCATTGCCTACATCGCCAAGTGGTTGTTTGTTTGCTGTTTCATACAGTTTGGTTTGCAGGGTATTATCGTCGGTATTGATAAACGAAATCGATGCATTGCCTTTTTGAAATCCGCCTTCATTGAGCACATACATTCCTTTTGATGTACTTGATGGTTTGTCAACCGGGTCTTTGTCACCGCAGGCATTTAAAAATAATAAGGCGGTACTCGCCATACAAACGAAAGCAAATTTTAAAGTAACTCTACTTGACATACTTTTTAATTAGGTTGTTGAAATTATAATTTATGGTCAGGTTGAAATTGCGCAAGGGCATAGGATACATGGTGGTTGATTGGTAGCTGCTGTTAAACATATTGTTCAGCGCAAAGCGGAGGCTAAACCCTTTGTAGGTTTGGTAGTTTACCTGCAGGTTATCGGTTTGGTAAGCTTTCAGGTATTCCGTATTGTCGGGGTTTATGTACCTGCGCCCCACCAATTGGTGTTGCCAAACTATTGAAAAACGCCGCAGTTGCAGGCTTATTCCCTGATTGAATTTGTGGTGCGGCACGTAAATCATCTGTTCGCGGTTGGCCTTGCTTCCTGTGCCAAGGTTTTGTGTATTATTAAAAGAATAATTGCCAAACAAGCGCCACGACCTGCCATAGTGTCCTCGGGTGTACCAATAGTTGATGTCAATACCGCGGGCCAACACCGTAGCCACATTTTGCGCCTGAGCCACATACATGTTTATAGGTTGCCACATAATCCAATTGTTTACAATGGCGCTGTGTATTTGCCCCCATAATTTCAAGCGGTATTTGTAAAGCCATTCTATTTGTGTGTGGCCTTTCCATGCTGTTTCGGTTTGCAGGTTGGGGTTGCCGCCAGGTTGCCAAAACAACTCGTTGAGTGTAGGGAACCTGTAAGCCCTGCCGCCAAATACGCTCCACTTCAATTTTTCATTGAGGCGGTATTTATAATTGGCATCAAATGAAAAAGCTTCTTGTTGTCTGAATTTTTCAGTTTTTATACCCACATTGTACAACCACTTTTCCGCATAGCCTTTTTGCTGAAATCTGAAGTTGGCTGATGCATTGCTATACAGGCCATTTTCGCTGTACTGTAGGGTAGAGGCCGTAACCAAACCTGCCGAAGCACCGAAAATATAACTTGTAGTTACATCATTTACATAATTAAGGCGGTCAATATCTTGTTTGTAAATCAAAAAGAGATTTTGTGCTGTGTTGTTGCCAAATATTTTTTTCAGACTATCGGTATATCCAATATGCTCTTTCAGGTAATTGAGTCTGACTATAGCGTTGTTTTCTCTATTGTCTTTGTTGTGGTTGTAGTAGTAGGCAAGGGCAGTCCTTGTGTTTTGGTCGGTTTGGGTGGCCACCGATTCTTTTTCTAGTGCGGTGGGCGGTATTTGTCTGTAGGCCTGCATCAGCCATCCATCAAAGCGCAACTGCGATTTTTCATTGATTTTGTAGCTGAGTGTGGCGGTGCCGTGTTGCTGCCTGAACAGGGCGTGGTTCAGGCTTTGTGTTTTGTTGTAAAAGTGGTAAGGAAAATTGTTTTGCCCCGTAGCGCCATAGTATTTCAGGTTCAATTTCAGTCGTTTGCCATTGATTGGGCTCACCGATACGCCGATTTTTTCATTATAAAATGAGCCGTGCGAAAGCATGATTTCATTGCGGCTCGACTTGGTGTTCAATTTTAGGGTGCCACCCAATCCATTGCCCAGTGGTTGGCTGCCAAAGTCGGTTCCCATTTCCAGTTCGTCAAACAAGAACATGGGCAGCAGGTTCAGGTCGCAAAAGCCATTCATGCCACTTTGCAGGTTCACGCCATTCCACACAATGGCAGTATGTTGTCCGCCCAAGCCCCCCATATTTATTGATGCCACACCCACCGGTCCATTGTATTTCACCATGTTGCCGCTGTTTTGGTCAAGGTAGTTGCCCATGCTCAGGCCTTTGTCGGCAGGGCCGGGCCACAGTTGTTGTAGCGTGGCGCGTTGCTCCACAATTTCTACCTGTTGCAGTTGTTTAAAATAAACTGCACTGTCTTGCGCACATGTGCCAAAGGCTATGTAAGCAAGGATATGTATTATAAGTATCCGCTTCATAATCAATACATTGGCGAGAAAAAAGGCAAAAGCAGTATTTGTCTTTTTCTCAGCTATTATCCCGATAGCTTTCGAAAATAACTACTCTTGGCAGGTCTTCTGACTCGCTTCTGTCTTGCGGGCCTTCCCAATTCATACATGGCGAATTAGTGGCGGAGATGCAAAACAACAAGTGAAGCTTACAGCTGCGGGAACAGTTCCGGACTTCCACCGGTATTCCCTTTTAATCCCGATATCGGGAACCAAAAGCGAGGGCAAATGTAACAGAATTTTGTACCGCTGCAAGTTTTCTTTCCACGCTGCCTCTTAACATTCATTATTACAACTAGCGTTAAAATAGGCGCACGGCTGTGTGCTTTGGTTTTTTTAAGCGTTTGGGCTGGCAAATAAACCAAATGGAAAATTTAAGAAACTCCGATTATTGGCTCGATCATTTTGAGAGCAACCTGATGGTAAAACGCATCAACTGGAACCAAAAACCGTGCATTACACCTAATGAAAAACAGGCAATAATTCCTTCGCTGCGTGCTTGGCAACTGGGCGAAACTTCTGATGGACACAACCTGCGGGCTGCCACTGCAAAATATGCCGACCGACACAACGATGCCACCTATCGCGATGTAATTGACCTTTTTATAAAAGAAGAGCAAAAGCACGGTGAAAATTTGGGCCAATACCTTGATCGAATTGGCGTACCACGAAAGAAAAAAGATGTGGGCGACTCACTGTTTAGAAAGGTACGTGGATTAGCCACCAATATGGAAATGTGGACCATTACCGTACTGATAGTTGAACACGCTGCACAGGTATATTACCAGGCTATAAAAGATGCTACCAATTGCCCCTTGTTGCGCGAAATATGTACCGACATACTTATAGACGAAGCGCAGCACATACAGTTTCAGCGCGAACGACTTTCTATTATTTTTAATAGAAAACGCACGTGGAAGCGCGAGATAGCTTATTTCATTTACCACTTGCATTTTAAACTTACCTACAGGGCCATTTGGCTGGGCCATGCCAAAGCGCTGCAAGCGGGCGGCTATCCTTACCAAAGATTCAAACGACTGATGCACTTTAAGTTCAACCAAAGCATGTGTTTTTTAGAAAAATCGCTGCAACATGCGGTAGTGCCGGTTTAGCAATTGCAGGATATTATATCACAATTTATAAAAGTATGCTGGTTTTTTGAGTGCTATACACCACAATAAAATGATGCCGAACTATTATTAATTATTAGTGGGGTGTTATGTGGTAAATTATTATTTCGATCCCATGAGAAATCAAAGAATATCATTTATTCAACACATGGATTGACAAATATTTTTGATTTGCTCAACGAAATGCTGCTAATCAAACCTGAATTGCTTCAGGCGTTCTTTTATATCAAGGCCGTTTTCAGTGGCTGTTTTTTGGGCTATTTCATATCCGGCGTCCATGTGTCGCAACACGCCCATAGCAGGGTCGTTGTGTAGCACGCGTTTCAGCCTGCGGTCAGCCTCTTCGGTGCCATCGGCCACTATTACCACACCTGCATGTATAGAATAGCCAATACCAACACCACCACCGTGGTGAACCGAAGTCCAGGTGCTTCCACCCGCGGTGCTCACCAGGGCATTTAATATAGGCCAATCGGCTATGGCATCAGAACCATCTTTCATGGCTTCGGTTTCGCGGTTGGGCGAGGCTACCGAACCGGTATCCAAATGGTCGCGTCCAATTACTATGGGGGCTTTTACCTTGCTACTGCGCACCAGTTCGTTAAATTTAAGTCCGGCTTTTTCGCGCGCGCCTTGTGCCAGCCAGCAAATACGTGCCGGAAGCCCTTGGAATTCAATGCGCTCTTGTGCCATTTTTATCCAGCGTGCCAGGGCCTTGTCTTCAGGAAAAAGTTCAAGAATGGCTTTGTCAGTTTCGTAAATATCCTGTGGATCTCCTGAAAGTGCTACCCAACGGAAAGGACCTTTTCCTTCGCAAAAAAGCGGACGGATGTAGGCGGGAACAAAACCGGGGAAGTCAAAAGCATTTTTAACACCATATTCCAAAGCACGTCCACGCAGGTTGTTGCCATAGTCAAAGGTTTCGGCTCCGCGTTTTTGCATTTCAAGCATTAGTTCCACATGCTTGGCCATGCTTTTATAAGAAAGTTTTATGTATTCATCAGGATTGCTTTCGCGCAAAACTTTGCCTTGCTCATTGCTAAGTCCTTGTGGCAAATAGCCGTTCAGCGGGTCGTGGGCAGAGGTTTGGTCGGTCAATAAATCAGGCGTAATTCCCCTTTCTATCATTCTTTCCAGCAAATCAATGGCATTGCCGTGGTAGGCAATTGAAATGCCTTCGGCCTTGTTTTTTGCTTCAATGGCGCGGTCAATAGCTTCATCTATATCGCTATAGTATTCGTCGAGGTAACGGGTTTCAATACGTCTTTTTATTCGCCATTCTTCTACCTCGGCTGCCAGGCAGGTACCTTCGTTCATGGTAACGGCAAGTGGCTGTGCGCCACCCATTCCGCCCAAACCGGCGGTTACAGAAAGTGTGCCTTTAAGCGTGCCGCCAAAAGATTTTCGGGCAGCTTCGGCAAAGGTCTCATAGGTGCCCTGCACTATTCCCTGCGAGCCAATGTATATCCATGAGCCCGCGGTCATTTGGCCATACATAATAAGGCCTTTCTTTTCGAGCTCCAGAAAATTTTCAAAAGTTGCCCAATGGGGTACTATCATCGAGTTTGAAATGAGCACTCGCGGCGCGTCTTTGTGTGTAGGCAAAATACCCACCGGCTTGCCCGATTGTACCAAAAGGGTTTCGTCATCATTCAAATCCTTAAGGGCTTTCAATATCATTTGAAGCGATTCTTTGTTTCGCGCGGCTTTTCCTGAGCCTCCGTACACCACCAATTCTTCGGGTTTTTCGGCATTGGCTTTGTCAAGATTGTTGAGCAACATCCTGAACGCCGCTTCCTGCTGCCAACCTTTGCAGGTCAATTGAGTGCCCGTGGGAGCTTTTATGTTTGATAAGTCTATGCTTTCTATCGCTTCGTTGGTAAATGACATATTGATGAACTTAAGGTTTTGCAATAAACGCCGGCAAAGGTAGTTGGTTTGGAGAAAAGCTGAATTTATGCATGCCGCTAATCAAATCATTCTATGGAATAAATTGGGTTTTAATAAGCGGGAGTTAGAATTTATTCGCTCCAAATTATCAAAACCAACCATTTTTCATTGTACTTGCAACCCTTCATTTTTTGTACTGACTTTATTGGGCAACCAACCAATATAGTCGGTATGAAGTCACACATACTTTGCTTGTTGCTACTGGGTTTGTTTTCCTGCGCCAAAGACCAAACCCAGGATGCCCAAGACTACGAGCAACTGATACACATTAAAACAGAAAATTCGCTGATTCCCGTATTGCTGCGCGGCAATTTGTCATCGGGTACCATCATACTCTTTGTGCAGGGCGGGCCGGGGCAAAGTGCCATCGATTTTGCAAGTATCGATTATCCGGGTTGGAAAAATACCCTTGAAAAGGATTTTGCCATTGCCTACTACGACCAAACCGGCACGGGCAACAAACAATGGCCCATAGATCCGGCAAAAGTGAATTTAGCCTCGTATGTGGATGATTTGCACACCGTTGCAAGCTACCTGAAGCAAAAGGGCGACTACAAAATTGCCATAATGGGGCACAGCTTTGGCGGCAAATTGCTCTACCACTACCTGTTGAGCTACGGAAACGATGCGCTCGGTGATTATTATATATCAGCCGATGGCCCTGCTACAAGCGATTTTGATACCTTACGCTGGGATTTCAGACGCGAATTTTTGTATAACACGGCGCAGTTGGAAATTGCCAACCAACACAATACAGAGCGGTGGAAGGAAGTGTTGGCATGGCTCGATAAAACGCCGGTGATAAGGGATGTGCCCGGAGATGATCCCTGGCGCGACAAAGGACAGTGGAACGACTACGTTGATGAACTCGTATATGCCTATTACCCTGAAAAATCGCTGGCTTTTGGCCAATTGATGCGTGGCTTTTTTGCATCGCCTTACAATCCTATTTCGGCTTATGTACAGGGTGGGGTTACCGATAAAATTGTGCACAACCTGTTTCAAGACATCGATTCTTTTAAATTGGTCAGCAGAATTCAGGGTATCGACCAAAAGATATTATTACTCACAGGACGTTTTGACGATATTTGTCCGCCCGAAGAAATGGAATATATTCATAATAAAATAGCCAATAGCGAATTGGTGGTGATTGAAAATGCCGGCCACGAAACTTTCAACCACCAAGCCGAAGAATTTCAGCAACTTATTAGAAATTATATCAAATGAAAATAATTGTATTCATAATGCTGTGTTTAGGTGTGGGTACTTTGCGTGCGCAGGTACTTAAACCCCAATCAATTTCAGTGGGCTACATGGGCGAATTCATCAGTCATCCGGGCTTAAAACTGGCATTTAACTATAGCCTGCACAACTGGCCCAAAACCAAAACCACGCGAAAAGGTGATGCAAGAACCCTCAACCGAAGCTTGCTACTCTCGCCGGCCATAGGATGCTATTACCACAAAAATTACCAAACCGGTTTCTTTTTTCATCCCGAACTCACATGGAAACGCGAAAAGGAAAATGGAAGGTTCAGGGCGGTTTCTATAGGAATCGGATATTTACAAACCGTGGTGCCACGGGTGTATGAATATAAAAACGGTAAATTCAGCAAGACCACTTTGGCAAACAGTTATGTTTTTGGCAGCATGGCCTACCAACTGGGCGGGCGCTTGAGTTATGTAGAAAAACACGAAATCGACTATTATATCAAGCCGCAATTGTGGTTAGCCAAACCCGGTTTTCCGCAAAGTACAGGCTATTTTATGTTTGAAGCCGGTTTGATTTTTAAAGTCAATTGATGCATTTGCGTACCTTGTTTTTTGCTCTGCTGATTGTACTTGGTGCTTGTCAAAAAGAATCAAATCAAATTGTTCGTCATTTTTATAATATTTCAGTGCACGATGCCGTTTTGCCCGTTTTGGTTAAAGGCAATACCGAACCCAATAAATTTATTATCTATATAAATGGCGGTCCGGGGCTTACAAGTATCGATGTGGCACGTGCCGATATGTTTGGCTGGAGCACGGTACTAGAGCGCGATTTTGCTATGGTGTATTACGACGAAAGGGGCTGCGGCAATGGGCAGGGAAGGGTTGATGCTGAGCGCCTTACCCTACAACAGTTTGCTGCTGATTTACAGGTGGTTGTGGCTTTGTTAAAACAACAATATGCGGGTGCAAAGATCTATTTGCTACCCCACAGTTTTGGTGGCATGATAGCCGCCGAATATTTGCTGCACGAAGTTTGGCAACAAGAAATAAGCGGTTGGATTTGCACGGATGGTGCCTTTAATTTTGATTATGAACTAAGCTGGCAATATCGCAGACAATTTCTAATAAATCTGGCCAATGAAAAAATACGGAGCAAAAATGATGTAGATGGTAGGTGGCAAAAAGCCCTGGAATGGTGTGTGGGTAATGACTCTATTACCACAAAAGACCAAAAAAATACCTGGCGCAATTTTATTGGCTGGCCCGGCGAGGGAGTGATTCCAGAAGAAATAGGTCAGTTGTCGTTGCGCGACTATTTGGCCATTGGTTTTGCTTCGTCTTACAACCCAATGCCGGCCTATTTTTCAGGAAATCTTGGTGTGGTGAACGACTCGCTCAACCTTGATGCAGAAGGGAAAAACCTGATAGATTCCGTAGGAAGAATTTTGTTGCCGACACTGTTTTTGTGGGGGCGGTATGACGATTTGATTTGCCCGGAAGAAGGCAAGGCAGTTTTTACGAATGTGGGTGCCTCAGACAAAACCTTTCAATTGATGCCCAATTCGAGCCACGAACCCATGCTTAGCGACCCCGATGGTTTTCAACGCTTTGTGGCTGCTTTTGTAGAGAAGCATTAGGGTAAGTGGGGGAGGTAAATGGTTGTAATAAAGACTTTAATTCCGCCCTTGAAGGTTCGGTCAGACCTTAAACTTCTCCCCTTTAAGCTCTAATTCTCCCTAATTTTCAATTTGCATTTTTCAATTTTTAATTGGTTGTGACCTTTGACTTTAGACTCTGGACATTCCCGTCCTTTAAACTCTAATATCCCCCTGAATTTTCAATTTGCATTTTTCAATTTTTAATTGGTTGTGACCTTGGACGAAGCCACCACAATTAGTGCCGCACATTCCGCACAGAGTGCTCTGATTTTTTTCCGGAACGCCACAGAGTGACGTCCGAGCTTCCTAGCTGCTTTTGTAAAGAAACATTATTGTAAGTGGGGGTAAATGGTTATAAAAAAAGCCTTTAAACTCTAAATTTTTATACTTTATACCCTAATATCCCCCTAATTTTCAATTTTTAATTTATTGTAAAACAAGCCTTTAAGTCTTAGCCTTTAAACCTTGAACTCTGCTTAGGAATTTTCAATTTGCATTTTTCAATTTTTAATTGTCCTTTTAAACCTTAAACTTCAACAAACCTCGGCACAAAACCACCCTGCACACATCCCGGCACCGGAATCATTTGATCGCCAACAACATCTACATCAAAAGCTTCTCTTATTTGTTGATGCCATTTGGTTTTGGGAGCAAAAGCCGTTTGTACCAATAAATGGTAACCGCCCCTTGTTTCCAATATGCGGTAGGCTTCGGCGGGTAGAATATCTTTTATGATTGATAGATCTACATCTTTTGTATCTATATCAAAGTCAACAAAATAGCTTTTGCTTTTGGCTTTTTGAATAGCGCTCAGAGCTTCGGCGTGCAGGTTGTAGCCTTTGGCTTGTGCTTCCAACAGGTCTATGCATTTGCGCAACAGCTTAAAGGTGGCAAGTTGCGTATTTCGTGGATTGGGGTGTATGTACAAAACCAAGCTCTGCTGCGGTGCCACCTTATCGGCCAATTGGTAGCTGCCCACCGCACATTCAAGCTGCTTTATATTTTGCAGCATACCTTCTTTGTTACTTGTAAAACGTTTCAGCTGGGTTTTGTCGTTAGACTTTATGAGCTCCTGACAATATTTCTTTCGGGCAAACAGCGAAAGATAATAGGTTTCATTTTCATTTATTTCGGGCAGCCAATCTATAAATTGTTGCAGGGCTTCTGCATCTTCAATTATGCGGTAATTACTCATTTTTCTTCGCCTATTGTTATTTTTTCGCCCAAAAATTTGGGTTGTTTTTCAATCAGCAGGTCAATAAATACCTTGCTCCGGGCAAAAAGTTCTCTCACGCGGGTTTTAATTCCGTTGCGGGTTTGCACATCGCGCGCATTGAAAGCCGTGGCATTAATGCCGTGGGCATGCGCCAAAAACACCGCCCGCTCGTTGTGAAATTTCTGCGAAATGATGGTAAAGGTTTCCTGCCCAAACACTTCTTTGCACCTGATTATGGAATCGAGGGTACGAAAGCCCGCATAGTCGAGCACAATTTTTTCGCGTGGAATGCCGGCAGCAAGCAACGCATTGAGCATATCTCGCGGTTCGTTGTATTCTTTGGTGGCATTGTCGCCGCTAACCAATATATAATCTATTTTGCCCGACTCAAAAAGCTTCACCGCGGCATCTATTCGGTATTTGAAGTAGTAGTTGAGATTGCCCGAAGCCACTTTTTTGCTGGTGCCCAACACCAAACCCACTTTGTTGTGCGGCACATCGGCCACTATGTTAAACACATATTTGTCGGAATAAAAATTGATGATGAGGTTGGAACTTAACACAAATACAACAAACAAAACCACAAGAACTACAATGGCTCTTTTTAGCTTCTTGCGTTTGTGAAAAGGTTTCTTACGTTCAGGCATTTGTGTTTGGGAGTTTTGCAATTGCGAATATCGTGAAGGTAACGTAAAGATTACCTTGAACCTTATGCAGGCTCTGTGGCTTTGCTAAATTTGCAGCAAATTTTTAAAAAGGAAACAAATGAGGAGATTATTTACCTTGATGTTAATGACGCTTTCCGGATTGGCGGCTTATGCCCAGTCAGATTGCTCTGACCTGTATTTCTCAGAATACATTGAAGGAGGCGGTTACAACAAAGCAGTTGAAATTTACAACCCAACCGGTTCAACCATCGACCTATCAAACTATGCAGTAGGTGTTTTCATGAATGGTGCCTCTACACCAGCATCTATATGCTACCTTAAAGGCATGTTGAAATCCGGCGATGTATATATTATTGCCAACTCAGGTGCCAGCAGCGATATTACCAGCGTTGCCGATACCTTGCACAATGGTGTTGCCAACTTCAATGGCGATGATGCCCTCGTACTTGGCGATGCTTCAACCTTAACCGCACTTGACATTATTGGTGTGGTAGGAACAGGAACAAAAGTTGTATGGACTGTAGGTACCGGCAGCACCCAAGACCATACCCTGGTAAGAAAAGAAACACAGAAGAAAGGCGAAACAGACTGGAGCGTATGCGCAGGTACCTGGGATGTGTACGACAAAGATGAAACCAGTTACTTGGGTTCGCACACATCAGACTGTATATCGTCAAGCACCAGCAAAGGCATGGTAAACTTTGAAATGGCTTCTTACAAAGTATCTGAATCTGCGGGCAGCATCTATTTCAAAATAATGATTGATACGGTGGCTCCAAGTAGCACTGTTGAAATTGAAGTGAGCGCGGTAGATGGTTCGGCTATGAACGGAACCGACTATTCTTTCACAACTACTACACTCACTTTTACCGATACCACACTGATGGACTCTGTAGCTGTGAGCATTACAGACAACATGGTTTACAATGGCGACATCGATTTTGACCTTATTTTCAAAGTGACCAGCGGCGATGGCCAAGCAGGCACCGATACTGCCATGGTAACCATAGTTGATGATGAATACCCCATGCTGAGCGTGAAAGAAGTAAGAATGAACGACACAAATGGTGCTACCGTATGGAATGGAAAAATGGTTTGGACAGGTGGAATTGTGAATACCGACGACAGTTATGGTGGTTCAACTTTGCAATATACCATACAATCAGGTGGTTGGGGTGTTTCAGTGTATAGCGCAAAAGGAAATGCAGCCAACTACAGCCCAAAAATGGGTGATAGTATTATCATTCGTGGTGAAGTAAGTGACTACAACGGATTGACCGAAGTAAAAAACATAGATTCTATATTGGTTGTTTCATCCGGAAACCCTGTGACTCCGCTTGTGGTAACAACATTGGACGAAACCACTGAATCAAAATTGATAACCATTGAAAACCTGAAGTTGGTTGATCCATCACAATGGAAGACTTCTGTTACAAGCTTTGGTATAGACGTAACTGATGGAACCAACAACTACGTGATGTACGTGCTTAGGGGTACCAATGTTTTTGACGGTCACCCGGCTCCTGATACCACCTTCAGCCTTACCGGTTGGGGAAATCAATATGACAAAACAAATCCAAAAGACGAAGGATATCAAATTACCCCAAGAAACTACCTTGATATCAATCAAGTGATGTACACACAAAGCATTGAACAACTGCGTAGGCAAGATACCAAATCAGCAGTCGTAGAATTGAAAGGTCGTCAAGTGACAACCCGTGGTGTGGTAAACAGTGCTGTCAATTTTAATGGTTCTGGCTTGACCATTTCTATAGAAGATAATGGATGGGGACTTACCTTGTACGGTAGCAAGCCCGTAGCTGATGCCGACAACCTCAATGTTGGCGATTCCATTGAAGTGGTGGGTGAAATGTCGGAATTCGCCGGTTTGGCCGAAATCCAATACATTTCATCTATTACTGTTCTTTCAACCGGCTTGATGGTAGATGCAACCGAAATTACAATGCCGGACAACATGTATGAGTCGCGCTTGGTTAAAATAAAAGATTGCTACCTGCTTGATACTGCTCAGTGGCAAAGTACACCAAAAGGAGATTATAGTATCGATATGTCAAATGGCGTAGATACGTTCACTATGCGTCTTCAAATAGAAACTGCCGATGTAATCGCAATGGATGTGCCTACAGGTAAGTTTGATGTGACAGGAATTCTAGGTCAATACGACAAAACTTTCCCTTATGATAAAGGCTATCAACTAATTCCACGCAGTGCAGCCGATTTTGACCTGCACGTATCAACTCCTGAGGTGGGTGCAGGCAATGTGGCCGTTTATCCAAGTCCAACCAATGGTTTTGTTTACATCAACAGCAGCGAAACCGTGCGTACCATCAAAGTGTACAACATGGTGGGTGCCAACGTGAAAACCTTTAGCAATGTGAGCAACAGCATAGACCTGAGCGAGCTTACCGAAGGTGTTTACATGCTGCAAGGCACTACCCTTAGCGGTGCTACCTTCACCAAAAAAGTGGTGAAAAAGTAGAAAGTCATTAATTTCAAAATATACTTTTCTGCAAACCCCGGTCAGTTTTGGCCGGGGTTTTTCATGCCTTGTGGAAGCGTGGATGGTAGTTCTCAAGCACTTTGCGCAAGTGGCTGCGGTCAAGGTGGGTATATATTTCGGTGGTGGTTATGCTCTCGTGGCCCAGCATGTCTTGCACCGCCCGCAGGTCGGCACCGCCTTCTACCAAATGCGTGGCAAAGGAGTGCCTGAAGGTGTGCGGACTCACCGTTTTTTGTATTTGCGCCTTTTCCGCCAGGTTTTTTACTATGGTAAAAATCATTACACGGGTTAGTTGTTTGCCCCTTCGGTTCAAAAAAAAGTACTTGCTGTGGCCTGCCTGTGGGTTTTGGTGTCGCCTTATGCTGTCGTAGTACAGGCGTGCCTGTTTCAGAGCTACCGAGCCAATGGGTATCAGCCGCTCTTTGTTGCCTTTGCCTATTACACGCACAAATTCATCGTCCCAATAGAGGTTGGCTATTTCAAGATTTACCAGTTCGCTTACCCGCAAACCGCAGCTGTATAGCATTTCTATAATGGTTTTGTTGCGTTCGCCTTCGGCACTTGAGCGGTCTATTTGCGCCATCATCAGCTCTATTTCTTCGGTGCTCAAAACAGCAGGCAGTTTCCGCCTTATTTTGGGCGTATCTATCATTTTCAGCGGATTGCTTTCCAGCAGTTCTTCTTCAAGCAGGTATTTGTAGAAGTTCTTTAACCCGCTGATAATACGCGCTTGCGAGCTGGCCAAAAAACCCATTTCGTGAATCCAGTTGATGAATTCGTGCATTTGCGCTGACGAAACTTTTTGTGGCGCCACGCTTATTCCGCGCAACTGCAAAAACTGAATGAGCTTTTCTACATCGTCAATATAGGCTTGCAAGGTGTTGTCAGCCAGGGCTTTTTCAAGCCGCAGGTAGGCTTTAAATCCTTTTATATAAGGTTCCCACATACTGGTTTATCAGTCAGTTTTTCTGGCTATTACCAAAATTGAATCATCCGGCGCCGCATCGGTATAAATTTCACAACGCAGTACTTCGTAGTTCATTTCAAATACTTCGGCAAGCATATCGGGCAAATAGCGGTATTTCACCAAACCATCTGTCTCTTCGGCTTCTTCGCCGTGCCAAAAGCTGTGGCAAACGATACCTTCAGGTAGCAACACATCGGCCTGCCGCAACAGCGATTTTTCCAATTCGGTAAGCCCCAAATAGGGCAGCACTTTGTTCGAATAAATGGCATCAAAAGTCAAATCGGTATCAATGTGTATGGCATCGAGCAAGAGAAATTCACTTTGTGGAAAACGACTTTTGCAAGCGGCTAAAAGCGGGGTGGAAAAGTCGGAGCCGGTGGCTTGGTAATGTTTTGACAGCAGATGGAAGTCGTGACCCGCGCCGCTGCCCAACTCCAGCAATTTTGCGTTTTCGGGCAAAAATTCCTTCAACTGCTCCATTATCCAATCCAATTGTTGCGAGGAGGCAGCTTGCAGTATTTTCTCTACGTTTTCGGGTTGCTCAAAGTAATTTGGGTTCATGCTACTTAGCGGTTTTTATTTGATGGTATAAGTGCTTCATTTGCAAATCGCTATAGCCTGCATGTGGCCATTTTTGCTTGAATTGTTGGGTAAGAAGTTCCTCATTTTCCAGCGGGTTTTCGTTTGCGGTTTGCAGCAGATGCCGGGCAAAATAGGGGAGGCCTTCCACTTCTTGTCGGCTGTAAGTTAAAATATCGCTGATGTTTTGAATCTGTGGAAAAATATTCGCCAGCGAATGAAGCGCTTCGGTATTCTGTGGCTTTTCCTTGTTCGCAAAATGGTCCCAGCACTTGGCCATTTGCTTCATTTCTATGGGCGAAATCAGCAACGAATCGGCCAGACATTCCTGCAATTGCTCAGTGCTGTGTTGGTCAAAACCATTCCAGCGGTCAGCTACAGGCATTGGGCGCACCCAGTAGGCTTTGCCGCTGTATTTGCGGCTCACCAGCATTTTGGCAGTAAACAGCAGATGCACAAAGCAAAAGGCGTCAAAATCAAACCACATATGCACCGTGGCATCGCGGGCTATTTTATTCATTTTCAGCAATTCGTCGCGCGATTTTTCATCGTAATAGCTTGGTTCTACTTCGTATGCATCTAGCAGATAAGCTTGTCTCTGTTGCCAAAAATTTTCATCTATAGTCTCAATTATTGGTCCTTCAATAAGCATTTCGCGGAAAATAATCCGCCGCCCCCTGATGCTTTGGGGCATTTGGCGCCTCAATACATCGCCGTTGAGTATGTGTACGCTTTCTTTTATCAATTTTTACCGAGTAAGAAAGTGGCAATTTTTGGAAATCGCTGACTCCATGACGTTTCGTTGTGGGCCGCTCCATTGAAAATGCCCGATTGGTAGTTGTGTCCGCTAAGATGAAAAGTGCCAAAAAGTGAATCTACGGCACGCTGGTGCACATCATACATGCTATCGAGCGTGGTGGTGCCGTGGTCAAAATACAGGCGGCAATTGTTGAACGAAGCCTGATGTTCGTCCATATAATGCATGAATTGCTGCGAAAACTCTTGGCGGTTTTCTTTTAGGCTCAGGGGCCAGTGGGTTGACACACAAGCGGCACCGCCAAAAACCTGCGGATACTCGCCCAGGGCATACAATGAAATGAGCCCGCCCATGCTTGAACCTGCAATGAAAGTATGCGCCTTATCGGAATTGGTTTTATAATTTTTATCGATAAAGGGTTTAAGTTCTTCCACTATAAACTTCAAATACGCATCGCTTTTGGGTGATTCGGTAATTCTTTCTTCCTCAAAAAGGGCATTTTTTTCGGCTTCGCTCAGGGCTTTAAAGGGTTTGTTGGGCGTGTATTCAATGGTGCGGTCGGGGGTGTTCCAAATGGCTACCACCATAGTGGGTTCTATTACACCTTCTTGCATCAGTTTTTCCAAGGTTTTGTCAACTTGCCAGCTTACCCCGCCGTACGAGGTTTCTTCGTTAAACAGGTTTTGCCCATCGTGCATATAAAGCACCGCAAACGATTCCGCTTCGGCATAATTGGCAGGCATCCACACATCTACATTACGCGCTCGCAAGTACTTCGACTGAAAATCGGCATAGTGGTCAATAGCGGCGGTGGCAGCAGTTTCGCTGGGTGTTTCCTCAGCAACCACGGCAGGTTTTTGGTTTGTGCCACAGGCTGTTAAGTATATTATTAAAAGAAGATTCAAGTATTTCAAACGACAAAAAAATTAATGGTGATAAAATGAAAATATGCCGAAAAAGTAGGTATTTGCGCTGATAAATTTTAGCGATATGGCAAAGAAAATATTGATTGTAGTTGGCGTTTTAGTGGTTATTTTAGGCATAGCCTTTATATATCTCAACCACCGAAACCGCACACTGAGTCCGCCTCAGGAAGAAGTTTACGAGTCGAGCGAAGGCCTTACTTTCAAGGTAAAATACAGTTCTCCTTCGGTGCGCAACCGCCTTATTTTTGGTACCGAAGCTGACGGTGCTTTGCAGCCTTTTGGCAAATACTGGCGCTTGGGAGCCAATGAGTCAACCGAAATTGAATTCAACAAAGACCTGATGGTAGGCACGCATGAACTCAAAGCAGGTACATACAAAGTGTATTGTTATCCTGATGCCAATGAGTTTGCCTTTTGCTTTGCTCCCGCCGATGGTGCCTGGGGCGCAATGGAACCCGATGCTGAAGATGAGCTTTTCAGAATGAATGTGCCGGTTGAACATTTGGAAACACCTGCTGAGCAGTTCGTTATAAACATGCGCAACAAAGGCGGCGTACTATACATGCTCTGCGATTTCTCAGACTACCGCCTGCCGGTTCCGTTTGAGATAAAAGACTAGACTACCTTAGTTTTTAACCAGCTTTTTATTCGCCAAAAGGCCGTTTTCGCCGGTAATTCTAAGGAAATAGATACCGGGACTCAGGTTGTTTGTTTCAAAATACAACTGCTGTGTGCCGGGGTTGTAGGTGTGGTTGGTAATAGCTGCTATTCGCTTGCCATCTGCATCATACAGGTCAATAAGCACATTTTGTCGCTTTTCCAATTCAAAAACCACAGTCACATTTTCAACCGCCGGATTTGGATACATGCTTGTGTTCACTGCTTCAAGCGGTTGTTCGGTACCCGATGGAAATTTGTCCATACTGAGTTCAAACACATAATTGTCGTGTTTTTGGTTGGCACCGCCCACACAGCCAAATAGCCAACAGGTATTGTTGTTAAAGCGGTTGGCAATGGTAATGTAGTCGCCCCAGCGCTCAATGGTGTCCATGGCTATGTCCACGTAACCGAGTCCGTCTTTTACCACCTGTGGATTTCCGGCGTTCATATTGGCATCTACATGCATCATGCTCAGCCTGGGATAAATATCGGCACCCGACTCTGTGTAGGCAATAATTACCGACTGATCGGTGCTCGATGTGCCTGCCTGTGCAATAGCCGGATAGGCGAGGTAGTGCTTTTGCGCTTCGTTGTAATAAATTTTGGTGGTGGCGGTTTTGCTTGCTACACTTATGCGGTGGTAGGCAACGGCAGCGTAGCCATTAATGGTGGTAGTGGTGTGCACGGTGTGTATGTTGCCGTCAATCAAAATGGCTGATTTTATACGTGTATCGCCC
This sequence comes from bacterium, assembly GCA_016124515.1. Taxonomy (GTDB): domain Bacteria; phylum Bacteroidota; class Bacteroidia; order CAILMK01; family JACPUW01; genus JACPUW01. Next base: position 14,088 of record WGNN01000011.1, on the reverse strand, counting down.
ATATTGAGCACATCGCCGGTGTTTTGCTGTGGCGAGTTGTCAGGCACCGAATAATAGGGAACGGTTACAGAATAGCCCTTCAGTTTGCCCGATGTGGGGTCTAAAACGTACAATTGTATAAAGTTGGCATAACCGCTTTCGGCACTTACAAAATAGGCATCGCTTGTGTAGCTGCCTTGGGTGCCCAATTGCACAGGCACTATACCAAATGCACTTCCATTGCCATCAGACAGGCTGTTCCAGTTGGTGTAGTTGAGGTCTTTGCCCGCATAGCCATCTGCTTTGCTTATACTGAATATGGTATTGTCGCTAAAGAAATCGTTGGTATTGTACAGGTTGCCCGAAATGAAGAGTGAGTATTTATTTACGCCAATATTAGGGTAGTCAAACCAATAGCCTTTTGATGCCACATCGCCCTTGAGCGCATAAGCATTCCAACCATCGAGCGGCGTATTGCTTTTGGAAAACAATACAAGTACCTCGCTTTTCTTGTCTGAATTTCCATTGAGCACTACCATGATGAAGCGGTCGGCTTCCTGATCGTAAATCACGCGCGGGTCAAACAAATCGGAACTTACCTGCCCAAAAAAATCGCGCGATAGTTTCAGAAAGTTGGTAGAGCCAAGTTCTTCGCCTTTGGTATTGTAGTAAAACACGCTTGAGTTGATGCACGAAATGATGATGCCGCCATTGCTAATGGCCACGGTGTTGTCGGGTGGTGTGCCCACATTATACACATTGCCGCGCCACGAATTCAGGATATTTGGCGTGGCAGCACCGGTTTTGTTGGCTTTCGACACTTCGCTGTATTGGCGCATGTCTATACTGTCAAGGTATTGTTTATCAGCGGGTTTTCCTTGCGGGTGGTATATGCAGGTAACCTTGTAGTTGTATGGATAATCGGAGCCAAGGCCGGGAATTTCGGCGCTCAGATGAACCGTTTTTACAGCAGAAGGCTCAAACACATTGCTGTGCTGAGCCTTCGTAAATTGTATTTGTAAGATAAAAATGGCGGTTAAGCCAAGAACTATTCGTTTCATTCAGATTTAAAAGCTTTCAGAACGTATGACGCTCGTGAGTTGTTTAGCGTCACAAAGTAAAGCCCTGAAGGCTCATCTGTCAAAAGTTGACCCAGTTGAATTTGCTGACGGCCCGCTCCATAAGTTTTATTAAGAGTGTACACCACGCGTCCGGTAGCATCGCTCACAGTAAGTCCAAGCGACTCAGGTTGTGGTAGTTCAAACTCCAATACCTGTGTTTTCGATGGGTTTGGATAGATGGTCATGCGGTAAAAATTGTTTTCAGAAATACTTCCACCCGCTGAGTCAACAATGTTTATTTCCTGCTCAAAAGTATCGTTGCATTGATAGGTGGTGTTGGCCACCAAAATGGTTTTGTAAGTGCCTGTGCCGGGATAAATATGTGTAATTGAGTCGGCATCGCTCATGCCATGTGTACCATCGCCAAAGTTCCAGTCAAGGCCCAGGTAGTTTTCGCACTCGGGGTAAAAGAAACATACAATAGCTATGGGACGAAAGGTAAACTTGGCTGTAGCGCTTTTTTCAAGTTTAATGAGTTGGGTTGAGCTGTCTTTTGCTCCGGTGGCCATATCAACCGCCACCAACGAAACGGTGTATTGGGCATGCACAGAGTCTTTGGGTAAAGTAAAGGCATGCACCGCCTTTTTTCCGGCACTTGTGGCTCCATCGCCAAGGTACCAGTAAAAACTATCGGCATTGGTAGATTGGTTGCCAAAATGGATGCTATCGCCCTCGCACCAAATAGATTTGGGTACGTTGATTTTTGCTTTGGGCTTTTTTTGTGCCATTACTACGCCGGCACACATTAAAATAACAAGTAGGGTAAGGGTTTTTTTCATTTGATTTACAGTTCAGTCTGAGCAAAAATAAACAAATACGATTTTTAACGATAATTTAATGTAAGACAAATTGCCTTGGTTTTCAGGCCATTCTTGAGCCCGGCTGCATTGTATTTTTGCCCCATGCGAATTGATATCATTACCCTGTTTCCCGAAATGTTTGAAGGTTTTTTGAGCCAAAGCATTTTGAAAAGGGCGCAAGACAAAGGTTTGGCAAACTTGCACATACACCAACTGCGCGACTATGTGGCACAAGACAACAAGCACAAAAATGTGGATGATTATGCCTTTGGCGGGGGAGCCGGAATGGTAATGGCCGTGGAACCCATTATCAATTGCATGGAACACCTGGAGAAAACGGTTCGCTACGATGAGAAAATATTTGTGACTCCCGATGGCGAAAGACTCACGCAAAAAAGGGTCAACAGCTTGTCTATCAAAGAAAACCTGCTGATATTGTGCGGGCGGTACAAGGGCGTTGACCAACGTATTCGCGATCATTTCATAACCATGGAATTGAGCATAGGCGATTATGTATTGTCGGGGGGCGAGTTGGCAGCCGCTGTTATCGCCGATTCGGTGGTGCGTCTAATTCCTGGGGTGTTGTCAGACGAAAGCTCGGCATTGCTCGATTCATTTCAGGGCGATTTGCTCGATGCGCCGGTATATACGCGCCCCGCTGAATACCGCGGGATGAAAGTGCCGGAAGTGCTGCTCTCGGGCAACGAAGCCAAAATAGATGAATGGCGCTACCAACAATCGCTTGAAAAAACCAAGTTGAGGCGTCCCGATTTGCTCAAGGATTAAAACGCGCACGTCAAAGGGCTAGCGGCAAGGTAGGTAGTAGTTTAGCCTGTAAATTCAAAAAAGAAGCATTTACCCTATTGACATTCAGAATTTTAATTAGGTTTTGCATGGGCATCAAACAAGAGTTATGAAATTATTGGCCTTTTCTTGCATTCACTATTTAGTTTTGCCACACTTGAAAAAGATACCACACATACTCTTGTTTTTGCCCGTTTGGTCGCTGCTCATGGTTTCTTGCTATGCCCCCATGACCACCGGCAAAAAGGGAAGTTACAAAGACAGCACCCTAACGGTGTATCAATACAATTTTGATGGTTCCATAAAAGGAAAAACCGAGTACGAATACATCAGTCAGCGAAAAACGGAGGTGAAGGAAACTATTTTTCTGCCCATAAACCCTTTGGCCGCCACCGATTCTACAGGTCCCGATACCCTTATTGACACCGAAATAAGCGACAAGCGTTTTTATATTGACGACAACATTTACAAGCAAAAACAGAAGAAAATAAGCTACTACGACGGGGCTCAAATTGTAAAGGAAAAAACCAAAAAACGTTCAAAATTGCGCGATGGCTGCGAAATTGTTATTTGCAAGCGCACCAAAATCTACAACGAATACGGCGACATAGTTTTTAAGGAAAACTTCAACCCGTTTTACCACCGTTCGGTGCGCAGGATATATGATGAGGGCGGAAAAAAACTGGAAAGCAGAAAGGTGAAATTTTATTTCAAACCCAAATTCAGAAACTACCCTTAGAGCCGCTCCGCAAAGCTGTTGGCGCCATATTGTTGCACGCTATAACCTTTATCGGCTAGTAAATTGGCACACAGTTCGGCGGTTTCTTCATCAAAATTGATGTGCTCAAACAACACCGCACGGGGCAGCACATCCGCCTCAAAGGCAATTTTCAGCAATTCATAATCATAGCCTTCTGCATCAATGGCCAATAAATCGTAGCGGCCAAAACTTGCTTGCGCTAAAATATCGGTATAAGTGCGTTGTTCCACTTCAATGGTTTCAATCCAGGCATTTTTATCGGCAGGAACCCTTTCGCCTTTTATCTTGCCTTGGCCAATTTTAAGCTCTTTTTCCAATTCATGCAACAGCGTTTCACGGTTGAAAGTGGTAAGCCCGTGCGCCCATCTTTTGTTTGAAAATGCCACTTTGTACATCGTTGCCTTGCCATTTTCGGGGCCAATGGCACATTGCAGGGGCGTAATTCCGATGGTGTTTTGGTGTAGTTTTTTCAATTTTTCAAATACAAATTGCTGGGGTTCCAAGCGCAAACCACGCCAGTGAAAGGCGATGATAAATTTGTATAGCGGGTCGTTGTTGATGCCATCGTTTGCACCAATTTGTATGAAATTGACCTGGTGTTGCAACTTTTTAGAAAACTGAAATAAGCGGCCCGACAATCGCAGTGGCGATGATTTGTAGATGTGCCTGAAATAAAATGCAGGCCATGCCGGAACAACCGAGTACAAATTTCGGCGCAGCTCATTCAAACGGTTCTTAAGCGAGTGGTGCACGTTGGGTGAGTTGTTTAATTAGAAAATATCCATCAGAACCCTGCGATTGGTAGAGCGGCATAAGCACAAATCCATCGTAGGAGCTGCGTATAGGGCCGTTTTTGTCATGTGCCAGCAATGTGCCCCGCGCCACGGGTTGAAAATTGGTGAAACCGGGTTCCATGGCAAAAGCATCGCCGGGTGCTATGTAGTGGTGTTCTACCACTTTGCAAAAATGCGGCAGCTCTTCAGTGGCATGTATCAGGCGCAAATCATGGTATTCTATGTTGTCAAAATCCTTACGTTTTACACAGCCCATATATTCAAGACAAAGCCACAGGGCGCTTTCCATTTTGTCAACCGATTGCGGGCTGTAGTGGTTGCCGCCCTCAAAAGCAAAGGAAACCATTTGCTGTTGCCAAAAGTATTGCATGGCGGTTCCCTTTAGTTTTTGCTCCAGGTTTAAAATAACCGGCACATGCAAGCGGCTAATCATTTTTTTGTGTTGCTCTTCGTCAGGGCAAACAATAAACACCCCGCCGTTGGCCGAGGTGGTGTGCAAGTCTATTATGCATATTTCGTCAAAACCTTGGGTCGTAAAATGCTCAATGGTTAGGTGCAACTGTTTCAGCATCAGGTGGTCAGGTATTTTGCTAAAATCGGTAGCACTTTGTGCAAGGAGCACATTGGCTTCATCCCAAATTCGGTTCAGGTCGGAGTGTAGGTAGCGCTTGCCCGCTTTTATGGCTTGCACATTTCCAATAAGCCCCACAAAAGTGCCGTTAAAAGGTTTAGATGAATTTTTCAAAACATCCAATACGCGCTCAATGGCTTGTATGCCAGCTATTTCGTTGCCATGCATACCGCCAATGGCTATAAGCAATTGCTTTTTTCCTTTGCCGGTTTTGCATCCTATTAAATGTTCCTGAACAATGGGCATGGGGTGCAAAATTATGTGCAGTATGTGTATCTAACGAAGTATAGTGGGCAAGTTAAGTATGGTTTGCGTGGCAGCAACGGCATTTGGGACGTTTTCAATAGCTACATCAGCCGGATCGAGTAGGGTGGAGTACCAACGGCCTGTGCTAAAGCCATTTATCTGGTTGTATTTTCCACTCAGCTTTATTTCGGGCGAAACATAAAAAGGCAGTCGTAGATACACAGGGCGGGTGTTTGGTTGCGGTTTTAGGAACTGAATATCGTGGTTTTTTGCCAGTTTTTTTTTCCAAAAACCAGCGTTTTTACGGCGCATTGCAATGTTTTGATCCGTTTTTTTAAGTTGCTCAAGACCAATTGCTGCAAAAATGGGGCACAATTTGAAACCATAATATTGGGGTTTTTCATGCCTGAGTTCAACTGCCATGGTAGAGTTGAAGGCTTCAGCACCCCGAGGTGGCAGTTTCTCGCGCAATTTGTACTGTCGATATTTGTACAAACCCAGTTCAAGTATTTGTTGTTCAGCATCTTTTGGAAGGTAGTCAGTATCGTAGTATTTATTTTCAAGCGCACTCTTGTACTTTCGGTTGTTACAAACCAACATGCCACCGTTTGAGGTGGACATTATTTTGGAGTATTCAAAACTAAAAAAAGCCATATCGCCAAGATTCCCCACTTTTTTGCCTTCTATTTCGGCTCCCTGTGCCTGTGCGCAATCTTCAATTAGCAGGATGTTGTTTTGTTGGCAAATTGTTTTTATGGCCAGGGTATTTTTAGCGGGAAAACCCATGAGGTGGGGAAGAATTACTGTGCGGGTTTTTGTGGTAATAGAGTTTTTAAAACTTTCTAAATCAAGGCTTAGGGTTTCAAGTTCAATGTCGCAGATAACGGCTTTTGCGCCTGTATATTTTACCGCATTGTACACCACCACGCAGCTGTAGGGCGAAATGATTACCTCATCAGATGGGCTCAGGTCAAGTGCACTAAGCGCAAAACTGAGTGCAGAACGGCTATTTTGAAAAGGAAATGCATTGGTACAATTTTGCCACTTGCAAAACGCCTGAATAAAGTCGTGTTCAACGGTGGTTGGCGGTGCCCAATTGCCTGCAATAAAGGAGCAGGCCATTTCGTATTCCGCATTTTGCCAGTCCATTTGGGCAAAACAAAAGCGTGGGGCAGGCCATAACTTTGCAGCTAGCTTATTTTTGTATGCTTTAAACAAATTATGTTTCAAAGGCTCACATATCTATTTGACCAATTGAAGGGTAAAAACAAAAGTACCACAAGAGAGCTAGAGTTGCTGTCGGCAAAGTTCCCGCTTTGTCACATAAGCGAAGATGCTTTTGTTATCAGCCACCGGTTTATTGATTTAGGACCAAAAACCAAAATAAACCGCGGTGTACAATTGATTGCTTACGGGAAAAATGAGTTTTTTACAGAAGGGAAGATAACTGTAGGCGAAAATTGCTTGATAAGTAATGATACCAAACTTTTTGCAGGTCGTGGTAAAATTGTAATAGGCAACAATGCGGAAGTTGGCATGAATTGCTTCATTAGTGCACAAAGACGGGTTTTGAGTCGAGCAGAAAATTCAGAAGAACATGCAATGGAGGTTTTCGATACAATTATTGGCGATGAATGCCTTATGGGCTCAGGGGTAATAATAGTGGAAGGTAGTGAAATTGGCAAAGGCTGTGTAATAGCCGCAGGTGCAGTTATTTCGGGTATATACGGAGATAACTTATTTTTTGCCGGAAACCCTGCAAGAGCAATCCCCAAAAAGAATATGAATGGATAAGGTAAAGTCAATTGTGAAAGATGCAATGGTGATGATACTTTCAGAACAAGATATTGAAATACCTGATGTGGAACAAACTGAAATATATGGCGTAAATGGTATTTTAAATTCGCTGGCAGTCATTAGGTTGGTTGTAGAAATCGAAGAGCGCTTGCTCAACGATGAAGGCATTGCAGTAAACTTGACTAACGAAAATTCATTTCATTTGGAAAAAACGCCTTTTAAAAACTACAGCACGCTTTGCAGCTATATAAAAAAGCTTATTTAGCGCAACTTTTTAAACCGGTCGCTGGTAGCAAGGCTGTCAACAATAATAATTTTTACGGGTATTTTGTGCGCTTCCAAGTGTTTGATACAGTGCCGTTTCAGTGCTTTTTTAAGTGTGTTTTGGTCTTGCGTATTTCCTTTTTTCAGCACTACTTTACAGGCTACTATTTCGCCAAGTAGTGCATTTTTTTCGGCATAAACCACGCAATCGGCAATAGTTTCCAATTGCAGAATTACACTTTCAACCTCTATCGCCGATACTTTTTGTCCGCCAACATTTATAATGGCTCTTTCATTTCCCAATATTTTAAACATACCATCCGCGGCTCTTTCAACCCTGTCGCCGGTAGCTATCCATTGGTTTTCGGTAGTTTCATTGCTGCCAAGCTTGCCTATTGCCTGTGTTTTACTTCTTATATATAATAAATTGTCTATTATCTTATAATCAAATTTGCGGCTATCGAAATGCAATGCAGTCCCTTGCGAAAAATTGGATTTTACGGGTAATATGCCGGTTTCGGTAGTGCCGTATGTTTGGCTTATTTTTACATGCGGTAAGCGGTTTTTCAATTTTTGTAGAATGACAGGAGGCATAGGCTCGGTTCCATAACTAATAAGCTTCAGTTTCGGTAAATAGCTTTGATTAAAGTTATTATTTAGCAGCAGCAAACCGATGAATGAAGGTGTAGTGGGCAAAATATTTACTTGGTGCCGGTGCATTAAATCAATTAATTCGTCGGTAGATTTCGTTTGGGCTACTACCATACAAAGTCCACCACACAAAGCTTTGAGCATGGTATTGATACCGCCAATATGATCAAAAAGCAAGAACAGCACGATGGATAAATTTCGTGATTTTCCCGTCAGGTGTGCTTCAATCAATGCATTTAGGTTGTGTATCACTCCTTTGGGCTTTCCGGTACTTCCACTGGTGAAAATAATAAGTTTGGGAAAATGTTTCTGCTCCGGCAAAAGCGCTGCTCTGTTGTTGGTGATGTGCTTACTTATTTCTCCTTTTTGATTTACCTTATAATGCGGTCCCAATTGCTCAATTTTATCTGAATTTAATTCAGATGGAAGTAGCGGTACCAACACCAAATTGTGCAAGGCGGCGGCAATAAATAATGCAATTGTTTCGGCACTATAATCGCCGTCTATAATTAGGGTTTGGCCTGGTTCAATTCCTTCTTTTTCAAAGAGGTGGACCAAATCATGTGCCATTGAAAGCAATTGACCAAACTTCAGGCATTTGTCTCCGACTATTATGGCGGGTTTTTCGCTCCAAATTTCAAGTTGCGAAAAGAGTATTTGTATGGCTGATTTTTCCACTACACACCGCCTATATAAAAATGTTGACCCGTTATTTGTTCAGATTTTTCATCGATCAAAAAATCTATAATATTTACAATATCTGCTATTTGTGTCCTTTTTTGGGTTATAAGTTGTTCGGCTACTTTGGTTAGTTTTTCATCGCCAATGTTTTGTGTAAGTGCGGTTTTTACAGGTCCGGGGCCAATGGTGTTTACGGTTATGTTAAAAGAACTGAGTTCCTTGGCAGCAGTCACACTGAAATTTTCAACCGCAGCCTTGCTTGCCGCATAAACCGATTCGCCGGGCAAATGCAGTGCGCTTGCAACTGACGACATATTTATGATGCGTCCATGGTTTTGTCGCGACATAATTTTACCTGCTTCCCGACAGAAAATAAATGTTCCAACAAAATTGGTCTCAAATATTTGCTTCACTGTATTGGCGGGAGTCAATAGCAAATGGTTCATACTGGCTGTACCTGCATTATTTATCAATACATCCAACTCTTTGTGTTTCCTTTTAAAGGCATCAAACAATTGTTTCACAGCGTTTTCGTCAGCCACATCCAATTCAAAATGTGTGTAATCAGGGTGTTGCAAATCGCTATTGCCACGGCTGCAGCCAAATACAGAATGGCCTCGGTTGAGCATTTCCTCAGTAATGGCTCTACCAATACCTGTGCGGCTGCCTGTTATTATAATATTCATGTTTCCTGCATTAATTCTGTTGTGTAATCCACCAGGCTTTCTATGGTTCTAAAAGGGCTCAATTTTCTTGAAAAAGCCTTTTCACTGGCTATTATTATCGATTTGTTATAGCGAGTGTTCAACTCATCTTCAACGGCCACTATTATATTTACCAGTACAATGGAATTTATTGGTGTCGTTTTTCCGTACAAGGGCGATTCTCCATCCGAAATTTCAAAGTCAATTCCCATCTGTTCGGTAGTTTCACTCACTACATCTGTTATTAGTTTCCTGATGTCAGTTTTCTCAATCATTATTCGGGCTATAAATTACAGGAGAGTAAAAGGTTGTTGTATGCAAATCCAACAAACATGCCGCCCATGAGAGTCCTACACCAAAACCACAGAGCAGCGAGGCGCCGGACTGTGCCGTGTTGGCATACATGTCATTTCCCATTTTTGACAAAAGGAGCGGGATACTTGCCGGTCCGGTATTTCCGGTATCTTGCAAGGCTACAGGAACTTTCTGGGGCGAAAGTTTCAATGCCTTTGCAAAATAATTGACAATGAAGCCATTGGCTTGGTGAAAAATATAATAATCAATGGCTTCGGCTTCAATATGAGCATTTTGCAGCAATTGGTTTACCAGCGTAGGCACTTTTGAAATGGCAAATTGAAAAACTCCCAATCCATCCATATATAAATACTCACTCGCTTCGCTATTTGATTCAAAGCCGCCGTATTTGCGGTGAATTGTTTGCCCGTTGCTGCCACTGTTATACATGATGAAGGGTTGGCATTGTGATGATGATTCCACAATACTTGCGGTTCCGGCATCGCCAAAAATCAGGCGGGTCTGTAAATCGCTTGGATCGGTCATTTTTGAATTGGTTTCTCCGGCCAACAGCAGTACTTTTTTATTGCCTACATGTGGCAGCAGCAATCCTGCCTGCAGCAAACCATAGATGTAGCCTGAACAACCATACTGAAAGTCAAAACAGGCAACATCATCGGCAAATTCCAGTTGACTGTGGCAATAATAGCTACTTGCCGGCATGCCTTGGTTGGGTGTTTGACTCACAAAAATGAGGGCAGCAATTTCATTTTTCAGCTGAGGTTCTTGATTAAAAATTTCCTTGGCAGCTTGCACACAAAGATCAGCTGCACTTTCATTCGCGGCCCATCTAAGCGATTCAATTTGGGTGGTTTTACTCAGGTTTGCAACTTCTTTGGTATCAAAGTCGGCAAAGCCCGACACAGCAACCTTTTGTGCCGGCAGGCACGAAGCTATATGGGTGACGGATATGGGCAGGGTGGCTTGCAAAGTATTAACTCAAGTGCAATTGATGCTACATGTGATTGAAATATACCATTGCAAATGTCGCTTCAAATTTTCACAAATCCGTGCCGTTCATCGCCCAATCAAACCAAACAGAAATCAAGATAGTTAGGGTAGTATTGACCGGACTGCTGATAAAAAATTTCTTGCGGCATATACAGGTTAAAAACAGTAAACCCCCGCTATAGCGAGGGTTTACTGTTTTATTTCAAGGCTGTGTTTTAACCCAAATAGGTTTTCAACAATTTGCTTTTGCTTGATTTTCTCAGTTTTCTGAGGGCTTTTTCTTTTATCTGACGCACACGCTCGCGGGTCAGGTTCACTTTTTCGCTTATGTCTTCATAAGAGTGGGGCATGTTGCCGTCCAAACCAAAGTGCAAACGAAGTATTTCGCGCTCCTTCTCTGACAAGATGCTCATCACGCGCGAAATTTCGCGTTGCAATGATTCGTGCAAAAGACCTTTATCGGGGTTTGGTTCTTGGTCGTTGGGCAACAAGGTAAGCAAACTCGCGTCCTCGTCTTCGTTTATAGGCGCGTCAATACTTACGTGGCGCGACGAAGTAGAAAGTGTGGTTTCAATTTCTTCCTGTGGCAAATCCAGCTTTTCGGCAATCTCGCGGGTAGTGGCTTCACGCTCATATTGTTGCTCTAGCGAGGCGGCTGCAGCGCCAATTTTGCTAAGCGAACCAACCTTGTTCAAAGGCAACCTTACCAAACGCGATTGATCGGCAAGAGCCTGAAGTATTGATTGACGAATCCACCAAACGGCGTAAGAAATGAATTTAAAACCGCGGGTTTCATCGAAACGTTGAGCGGCTTTTATCAAACCCAGGTTTCCTTCATTTATAAGGTCGCCCAGTGTGAGTCCTTGGTTTTGGTATTGCTTGGCCACAGATACCACAAATCGCAGGTTGGCATTTACCAGCCTTTCCAGCGCCAGTTGGTCGCCTTCTTTTATACGCTTGGCAAGTTCCACCTCTTCTTGTGGGGTTATCATCTCAACTTTCGATATCTCGTTGAGGTATTTGTCAAGCGATTTGTTTTCCCTATTGGTAAACTGCTTACTTATCTTGAGCTGTCTCATTCAACAGTAGATTTTATGGGGTTTAAAATTGGTTTTTATTGAATTACACAGATTGAAGATGAGCCAACTCTGATTCTTGAAACATTTCTAAAGAATAATCTTTCACTTTTTTGGCTTTCAATTCTACCGTAATTTTGAGCGCGCAAAAGTATTAAACTTTGACGACTTATGCACTAACGTGCTTGGTATTAAAATAGTTGTGTCATTTCATGCTGAAAGAAAAAATAGAAAAGGCCTACGCCGAAATAAAAGCTACCATTCCGCAAAGCGAAGCTGAACTTGAAGAGCTCAGAATCAAACTTTTGGGCAAAAAGGGGCTCATACCCGGCTTTTATGCCCAACTTAAAGAAGTGCCCAACGAGCAGAAAAAGGAGTTTGGCGCTCTCATAAATAATCTTAAAACCGAAGCTACCGACTGGCTCGAAAATCTGAAGACAAAGGTGGTAAAGGCTCGTAAACCGGGCGCCGACGATGGCACCGATATGACCCTGCCCGCCAATTTTCTTTCCATCGGCGGCATGCACCCGCTTTCTATAGTTCGTCAGGAACTTATCAATATTTTCGGGCGCATTGGCTTCGATATTTCTGAAGGTAATGAAGTGGTTGACGAGTGGACCAATTTTACCGCGCTCAACATGCCACACGACCATCCGGCGCGCGATATGCAAGACACTTTTTTTGTAAAAAACCTTGACCAACATGTGCTTAGAACACACACTTCAGGGGTGCAGGTGCAAGAGATGCTCAAAGGCAAGCTGCCAATCCGCACCATTTCGCCTGGTATGGTTTTTCGCAAAGACAACGATGCCACACATTCGCCTTTCTTCCATCAGATAGAAGGATTGTATATAGACGAAAAAGTTTCGTTTAAAGACCTAAAACAAACGCTGTATTACTTTGTAAAAGAGCAGTTTGGCGAAGGAACCAAGTTTCGTTTGCGTCCTTCTTACTTTCCGTTTACCGAGCCTTCTGCCGAAATGGATATAGAGTGGAACAAAAACGGAGAAAGCAGTTGGATGGAAATACTGGGCTGCGGCATGGTAGATCCTGCGGTGCTTGACAATTGCGGAATAGACAGCAAAAAATACAGCGGTTTTGCGTTTGGCATTGGCGTAGAACGAATTGCCATGCTCAAATATGGCATCAACGATATCCGCGTTTTTTATGAAAACGATATCAGGTTTTTAAAACAATTTATCCCGGCCTAGCGGCAACACATTTTGAGAGAGCCATCGGTAAAAGAATACACCTACTCGCGCAAATACAAGTTTACCTTTATTTGGCTCAGCAACATTTTGCTGGTATTGCTCACCCTGTCGGTGGTGTATTGGAAGCCCCTATTGGCACTGCTCAATTTTATTGTTTGGTCTATCAACTACTATTTTCTGGCCAATTCGTTCAATAAGAAAATATTCGTGCACTTCGAGGGCAAATTCGTTTACCGCAATGTATTTCGCCGCCGCTTGTCGTTTAATGTTGATGAAATTGAAGAAATAAAGGCCACTACCGTTCGCAAAGGGCTCATGCTCAAGCTAAAAGATGGTAAAGGCTTTGTGTATCTCACACCTTATTGGCGCAACTGGAAACATCTTTTTAGGTTTGTCATTAACCGCACAGATCCAGCTAAAATTGTGGACCGCGACAAGGTGTTGGCTGCTTTTGACTTATAGGTAACCCGCGCTACTTTTGCAACTTACTAAGTACTACTGAATATGCAAATTGATGATATAAAGAAGGTGGCCGTAATTGGTGCGGGCACCATGGGTTTGGGTATTGCACAGGTTTTTGCGCAAAAAGGCTTCAAAACCTTGTTGTACGACCTGAGCACTGAAGCGCTTGAAAAAGCTGAAAACGCCATCATCAAAAACCTTGACGGCGCCGTGAAGCGGGGAAAACTGAGCGAGGCGGGAAAGAATGATTGTCTTACACACCTTCAATTCACTGCTGATTTTGCCGATTTGAAAGCCGATTTTTTTGTAGAAGCTATTTTGGAAAATGCGGATATAAAAGTGGATTTATTCAACCGATTGGCAGCTCAAAACAGCGAAAACGCCATTTTTGCTACCAATACAAGCACCATTCCCATTACTAAGATTGGTTCAAAAATCCCTAATCCTGAGCGGCTTGTAGGTATGCACTTTTTCAACCCCGCCCATATCATGAAATTGGTGGAAGTAATTTCTGGAGCTGCCACCAGCGAATCAGTGGCCACGCTTACCCACCAACTTGCAGCCTACCTGGGCAAATCGCCTGTAATGGCCAAAGATGCACCGGGTTTTATCGTTAACCGTGTAGCCCGTCATTATTATGTAGAATCGTTGAAAGTGCTTGAAGAAAACATCAGCAACCACGAGGGAATTGACCGATTGCTCGAAGCCACAGGTTTTAAAATGGGGCCCTTCAAATTGATGGATCTCATTGGCGTGGATACCAACTTTTCGGTTACTTCAAGCATGTACGAGTCGTTTCACT
>WGNN01000131.1 GCA_016124515.1 bacterium | reverse complement strand
GGGTTTTAATTACCGCCTCCACATTATTTTCAGGACAGTCGCCGCCGCCACCACTTGTCATAGCGCGATAGCACAAGCTTTTTACCTCATCAAAATTGTCGCAATCGCCCACATATACACCGCCCACTTTGCCCATTACTTTTTGGGCATCGGGTGTGGTATTTCCATCGTTGAAAAAACAAAAAATATGATTGGGCAGGGCTTGGTAATGCAATTTTTGCCAGAGCAACACCTGCGAGGTATAAGGCGACATGCTGCCGGTAACATCGCAGACTACTTTTATAGAAATGCATCTTAAATTATTTAATGAATTCAAAAAGTATTGAAAATTTTATTCATTTTTGTAGAGCACCTACTTAGAAATAAAATTGACAGCAACAGTAAAAGATATCACAACCATACAAACCGGTTTCTTCGCCAAGCCTATTGGCAAGGGCAATGTGGTGTATTTACAATCAAAACATTTTGATGAATTTGGACGGCTGACTGCTGCGCTATATCCAGACCTAAATGCCGCTGACATTTCAGAAAAGCATTTGCTAAATGCCGGAGATATTCTATTTGCAGCTAAGGGATTTAAAAACTTTGCCACTGTATTTGAGTCCAGCAATCCAACTGCGGTCGCTTCTACCTCCTTTTTTGTGCTAAGACTGACAGATAAAAATATTCTTCCTGAATACCTTGCTTGGTTTCTTAACCATCAGAAAACGCAGGCTTTTCTGAAAGGAAAGGCCAAAGGCACTTCTATCCCATCCATCACAAAGTCCGTATTAGAGAGCCTTGAGATTGGCATACCATCACTTGAAAAACAAAAGCTCATCATTCGTTTAGCAGAATTGGCACTTCAGGAATCTGAATTGAGAGCGAAAATTTTGACACGGAGAAAACTCTTAATCGAACAACAAATAATAAACGCAATAAAAGAAATACCTTGACTAAAATAACTCAAAAAGACATTAACGATGCAGTTTGGAAAGCCTGCGACACCTTTAGAGGTAGTATTGATCCGAGCGTGTACAAAGACTACGTACTTACCATGCTTTTTATTAAATACCTGAGCGATGTGCATGACGATAAGCTGGAAGGCTATTTGAAAAAGTACAATGGTGATGTGGAACGAGCCAAGCGAGCCATGCAGCATGAACGCTTTATTGTGCCGGAAAATAGCCATTTCAAATTTTTGTATGAACACCGCAATGAAGCCAATATTGGCGAACTCATCAACATTGCCTTAACCGATTTGGAAGAAGCCAACCGCGAAAAACTATACAGCGAAGACGGTGCTGGAATTTTCCAGAACATTGACTTTAACAGCAGCAAACTGGGCGAACCCAAAGACAAAAACCAAAGGCTTAAAACCTTACTTATCGATTTTAACAGCGAGAAACTCGATTTGAAGCCTTCTCACCTGGGTGGTGTTGATATAATTGGTGGCGCCTACATGTTTCTGATTGAAAACTTTGCCAGTGACGCCGGTAAAAAAGCAGGCGAATTTTTCACCCCAAAAGAAGTTTCTTCACTCATAGCCAAGCTCACCAAATCAAAACCCGGCTCAAGAATATGCGACCCTACCTGTGGTTCTGCTTCGCTGCTCATTAAAGCTGGCGAAGAAGTGGGTTCTCCCAACTTTTCACTCTACGGACAGGAAGCCAATGGCAGTACCTGGGCACTGGCCGTAATGAATATGTTTCTGCATGGTTTTGACAATGCGACCATCCGCTGGGGAGATACCATCCGAAACCCCAAGCTGAAGGAAGGTGATATGCTGATGAAGTTTGATACGGTGGTTGCAAATCCACCATTTTCTTTAGACAAATGGGGAAAAGTTGAAGACAAGGATGGCGACAAAACCACCATCAGCTACGATCCTGAAACGGATAAATACAACCGGTTTTGGCGTGGTGTGCCACCAAAGAGCAAAGGCGACTGGGCATTTATCAGCCACATGATTGAAACACTGAACGAACATGGAAAAGCCGGTGTGGTAGTGCCGCACGGTGTATTGTTCCGTGGCAGCAGTGAAGGCCGCATACGTCAACGCACGATTGAAGACAATTTGTTGGAAGCAGTGATTGGCTTACCAGCCAACTTATTTTTCGGTACAGGTATACCAGCGGCTATTCTCATTTTCAATAAGGAAAAAACCAGTAACAAATTCCTGTTTATTGATGCCAGCCAGCATTACGAAAGCGCCAAAAACCAAAACAAGCTGCGTAAAAGCGATATTGAACACATTGTAACTACTTACCGTGATTTTACAGCCGGCAAGCTACAACCCGGTGTGGTGGAAGATAAATACAGTTACGTAGCCACTGCAGATGAAATACAGGAAAACGACTACAACCTGAACATACCCCGCTATGTGGACACCTTTGAAGAAGAAGCCGAAGTGGATATTGCAGCCGTGCAGAAAGAGATTGAGCAACTGGAAAGCGAATTGGTGAAAGTGCAGAAAGAGATTGACAAATACTTAAACCAATTGGTGAAATAATGGCAGAAACAAAAAACAAATCAACATTTCACCATATCGAAATTCCTGAGGATTGGGAGTTTAGGAAATTGGGCGATATTGGAAAAATTAGAATGTGTAAACGAGTCTTTAATCACGAAACTAGTGAGGAAGGAGATATACCATTTTTCAAAATTGGCACATTTGGAAAAGAGCCTGACGCATTTATTTCAAAGGAGCTATACGAAAACTATCGAAAAAAATTCTCATTTCCAAAAGTAGGCGATATACTAATTTCAGCAGCAGGCACACTTGGACGAACGGTAGTTTATGATGGTAGTCCAGCGTACTTTCAAGATTCGAATATAGTTTGGATAGATAATGATGAGTCTTTAGTTATTAATCGATACTTATTTTATATATACCAGACTATCAAATATGAGTCGGAAGGCGGAACAATTCAGAGATTGTATAATGGTATTATAAGTGATGCGAAATTTCTTCGCCCCCCACTCCCCGAGCAAAAAGCCATAGCCCAAGTGCTTAGCACAGCAGATGCCGCTATCCACACCACCGAGAAACTCATAGCCCAAAAAGAACTCCGAAAAAAATGGCTCATGCAGCAATTGCTTACGGGGAAAAAACGGTTGAAGGGGTTTGATGGTGAGTGGGAAAAACAACCATTAAAGAACTTCATCAAACAGGTAAGTCGAAAAATCGATAAACCAAATCATCCTTATCTGGGAATAGGATTGAGAAGCCATGGTAAAGGGACTTTTTTAAAGCCTGACGAGGATCCTGCAAAAAACAGCATGGACTCATTTTATGTGGTTCGGCCAAATGATCTCATAGTTAATATCACATTCGCTTGGGAACAGGCCATTGCTATTGTTCGTCCGGAGGATGATGGAGCTTTAGCATCACATCGATTTCCTACCTATACATTCAAAGAAGAAAAAGGACATCCTGATTTCTTTAAGTTTTTTATTCTACAGCCAAAAATGAAATATATGCTTGAGTTAATTTCTCCGGGTGGTGCCGGTAGAAACCGAGTCATGAGTAAATCTGATTTTATCAAACTTGAATTCTTGGTTCCTGATTATCAAGAACAAATTGCCATTGCCCAAGTCCTGCAAGCGGCAGATAAAGAAATAAGCCTGCTTAAAGCCAAAGCAGAGAAGTTGCGAGAGCAGAAGAAGGGCTTGATGCAGGTGTTGTTGACGGGGAAAAAACGTCTATTGTAAGGGCACCCCTTGTGGTTGCCCAATAAAAACGAAAAATATGCCATACAACCCAAATATCCACCATCGCAAATCCATCCGCCTGAAAGGATATGATTATTCGCAGGCGGGGTTGTATTTTATTACCATTTGTGTGCAGGATAGGGAATGTTTGTTTGGTGAAATTGTGGATGGTGCAATGATATTGAATGATGCAGGACAGATGGTGGAAAATGTATGGTTGAAATTGCCAAAACGATTTACCAATATCGAATTGCACGAATTTGTTGTAATGCCCAACCATTTTCACGCGATTATGGAAATTGTAGGGGCGCCCCTTGTGGTCGACCAAAACAATACGGTCGACCAAAACAGTACGGTCGACCAAAACAATATGGTCGACCAAAATGAAATAGGGCAACCACAAGGGATTGCCCCAACGATTAAACCCAAAACCGTGGGCGATATGGTTGGGGCGTTTCAATCAATTGTAACAGTCGAGTACATCCGTGGGGTGAAACAATTGGGTTGGCAACCATTCAATGGCAAATTGTGGCAACGCAATTATTGGGAACATATCATCCGTCATGAACAAGCCTATCATCGCATTTCGGAATACATAATCAACAATCCGAAAAATTGGGATCTTGATAAATTTTATAATCAATAAATTCTGATAATATGTCACGAAAAGAACGACATGTTGTTCCCAATACAGAAAAAGGTGGTTGGGATTCAAAAAGAGAAAATGCCGAAAGAGCTTCTAAGCATTTTGAAACCAAAAAAGAAGCCATGGACTGGAGTCGCGAAAAAGCAAAACAGGAAAAATCTGAACTGATTCCACATCGAAAAGATGGTACCATTCAGAACCCTAACAGCTACGGCAATGACCCTAATCCACCCAAGGATAAAAAACACTAGCCTATGACAATAACGGAACTAAAACAGCTTAAAGAAAGCGAAGATAAAGTTGAATTTAAAGAGGCCAAGAATCAATATGCCTACAACAGCAGTCGTAAAAGTGTGCTGGGATATTCCGTGGCTTTTGCCAATGAAAAAGGCGGCTATTTGGTCTTTGGATTGAAAGATGCGCACCCGCATGATGTTTGCGGCTCCAAAGCTTATGAAGGCAGAGAAGGACAGTTGGAGCAAGATGTCTATCGAGATACCGGAGTAAGAATACAAACAGAAGTTTTGCACGAAGGAACCAATCGTGTATTGGTTATCAAAATTCCTTCTCGTCCGGTTGGCAAACCACTCTACTTTAATGATGTGCCATTGATGAGGGTTGGTGACGGTCTGGATAGAATGTCAGATGAGATGTATCTGTCTATCATTCAAGAACAAGAACCCGACTTCTCAGCCAAGTTTTGTGAAGGCACAGGCATAGGCGATCTGGATGAAGTGGCCATCAAAAAAATGAAAGAAAGCTATGCCCGCAAGCAAAAGAACCCGGGCTTTTTGCAACTCAGCACCGAGCAAGTTTTGACCGATTTAAAATTGCTCGACAATGGTAAGCTCACCTATGCGGCACTGATCCTACTCGCCAAAAAAGAAGTCATTCATAATAAACTTCCACAAAGCAAAACCATTTGGGAGTTTCGCAACAGCGAAGCACAAATACACCACGATAGCCGAGAAGTAGTTGATGAACCCTTGTTCATTGCTATTGACAGCATCTGGAAACTCATCAATCAACCCACACTCAACCGAAAATATCCGGTACAGTCGGGAGCTTATATCTTCGATCTGTATGATTTTAATGAAGAAGTAATTCGTGAAGCCGTTCTCAATGCCATTGCCCACAGAGATTACACCATTACCAGCGAAGCGGTTGTGAAACAATATCCCCATAAAATTACTATTACCAATCCGGGCGGTTTCCCTAAAGGCGTAACCATTGAAAATATTCTTACGGTAAGCAGCACACCCAGGAGCCGCCTAATGACTGAAATTCTAGAAAAAACCGGCCTGGTGGAACGCAGCGGTCAGGGAGTAGATAAGATTTTCTCCATCACTTTATCAGAAGGTAAAGCCGAACCGGATTACGAAAACTCGGACATGTTTCAGGTTTCGCTTACCCTAAGAACTGAGATTATTGACAAGGCTTTTCATGTATTTGTAAGCCAATATCAAAACAGCGAGAAAGAACCCAAATTGGGCGTAGAGCAAATCATTACACTTAGCAAAATACGGAATGGCATTTTCCAGAACTTAAAAACCGAAATCGTAAGCCAATTAGAGAAATCGGGGTTAATTGAAAAAGTTTCAGGTCATACCAACCGATACACATTATCGCAGGATTATCATGCTTTGGTAAATGAGAGTCTTAAAATAGGCAAGCGTTACATGGTAAAAGAAATAGAACAGATGCTGATTGCCTTGCAGGGAAATGCTTTGAAAATGGGAGAATTGGAGAAAAATTTTGAAGCATCATTGAATCGGAACCAGATTAAATACCTGACAGGAAAATTATTTGAGGATGAAATACTGAACAAAGACGGAAAAGGAAGCGGAACGACTTATTCTATAAACAAGTCATTTTCTTCCCTGCGGGGTGAAGTTTTAATTCAAAATGTGATTTCATTTTTACGCGATAAGTATGAATAGATCAATTCTCCAAAAACGCAATAATATTCTCCAAAAGATTAAAGTTAGCATCAAGACCAATAATAGAGTGAATTCTCTAAAACGGGTGTTAAATTCTCCAAAACCAAACAGTCAGTTGGATTATTTGACAGTAAATCAATACGTTAATCGTTTTTTGGTGTTCTCCACAATCACTCTTTTATGCTCCAAAGTGATTAAAAGCCAAATAAATTTCAATTCTCTGTATCCGGCTCCAAATTCTCTAAAAATGAAAATATGATGGACACACCCAGTTTTAATGAAAACCATATCAGCCAGATTCCGGCATTGCAACTGCTGGTAAATTTGGGTTACACCTATTTAAGTCCGTCAGAGGCCGACCGCTTAAGAGGAAGCAAAACCACCAATGTATTGCTCGAAGATGTATTGCGAAAGCAATTGAAGGAAATCAACAGCATCAGGGTAAGTGCCACCAAAACCAGCATTTTCACAGACGAGAATATTGAACGGGGCATTTTGGCATTGAAAAACCTACCCATGAACGAAGGCTATATTGCCGCTTGTGAAAAGGCATATAATCGCCTAACCCTTGGCCACGCCCTGGAGCAAAGTGTAGATGGCGATAAAAAGAGTTTTACGCTGCAATACATTGACTGGAAAAACATAAAGAACAATGTTTTTCATGTTACCGAAGAGTTCAGCGTGATGCGTTCAACAAGCAAAGAGCATTACCGCCCCGATTTGGTTTTGTTTGTCAATGGTATTCCGCTTTGCATTATTGAGTGCAAACGACCAGACATGAAAGATCCGTTGAAACAAGCCATCAGTCAGCATTTGCGAAATCAACAAGAAGACGGCATCCGAAATCTATACGTGTATTCCCAGCTCATTTTGAGCATAGCAACACAAGAAGCTGCTTATGGCACGAATGGTACACCAGAAAAGTTTTGGGCAAAGTGGCAAAAGAAATTCAACAGCGATGAAGAAGAACAAAGCTACAAAAGCGCCTTGGTTGAATTAAAGAGCAAGCCGCTTGCTTCATCAGTCAAAGACAAGTTGTTTGCAGATCGTTTCAAATATGTGCGCCAATATTTTGATGCTTTGGAGGAGTCAACCATACTCCCAACGATTCAGGATGAATACCTGGTAGGCTTGTGCCGCCCGGAACGATTAATGGACATTGTATTCGATTTTATTTTGTTTGATAATGGGGAAAAGAAAGTAGCGCGCTATCAGCAGTTTTTTGCTATCAAAAAATCCATGCAAAGGATAAAGAACATTGAAAATGGAAAACGCAAAGGAGGCGTTATCTGGCATACGCAGGGAAGCGGAAAATCATTAACAATGGTCATGTTGGCACAAGCTATTGCTATGGAGCCAACAATTCGTAATCCAAAAATTGTGTTGGTTACAGACCGAACTGATTTGGATAATCAAATTACCGGAACATTTCGCAAGTGTGGCAAGTTCGTAGAAAACGCTACGACAGGACAGCGTTTGGTGGAACTGCTTGAAAGCAATAGCGATGCAGTTGTCACCACCATCATCAACAAGTTTGTGGCCGCAGTCAAAAATATCAATAAACCTTTAGAAAGTCCTGACATATTTGTTTTGGTGGATGAAGGCCACAGAACGCAGCACGGCATTTTCAATATCGACATGCAAAAGACTTTGCCAAATGCCTGTTTCATTGCTATGACTGGTACTCCGCTATTCAAAAAAGATAAAAGTACAGCGGCAAAATTCGGTGGCGTTATTGATGCATATACTGTTGACCAGGCCGTGAATGACAAAGCCGTAGTTCCTTTATTGTACGAAGGAAGATTGGCTTTACAGGAAGTCAATGCGAGCCCGATTGATACCTTCTTCGGAATGGTTTCAGAGCCATTAACGGAATACCAAAAAGCCGATATCAAAAAAAAGTTTGCCAGAAACGACCATTTAAATTCGGCAGAACAAAAAATGCGGAGGATTGCTTGGGACATCAGCTTTCATTTCCGTGACAACTGGCAAGGCCAAACACCATTCAAAGGACAGTTGGTTTGCGATAAAAAACTAAATGCCATCAAATACAAAGAATACTTGGATGAAATTGGCATTGTAAGCAGCGAAGTTCTGATTTCTTCTATCGACGAAAGAGAAGGTGAAGAGAGTGCTTATGAAAAATCAACCGAGAAAGAAAATCAGTTTTGGAAAAAGATGATGAATGAACATGGGAATTCAAAAAGTTATGAGAAAAACATCATCAGTCGATTCAAAAATCAGAAAGACCCAGAAATAATAATTGTTGTAGATAAGCTACTTACTGGTTTTGACGAACCAAAAAACACCGTACTTTATTTAACCAGAAATCTTCAAAGTCATAAGCTTCTACAAGCAATTGCCAGGGTAAATCGCATATATCCTGACAAGGAATTTGGATACATTATTGACTACTATGGTGTAATTGAAAATCTGGACGATGCGTTGCAGATGTATTCGTCATTTGAAGATTTTGATGAAGAAGACTTGGCCGGAACGCTGACCAATATTTCAGATGAAATAAAAAAGCTTCCACAAAAGCACTCTGACCTGTGGGATATTTTTAAAACAATAGCCAACAAACGCGATGCAGAAGCTTATCAACAATTATTGAAAGATGAAGCTTTAAGGGTTTTGTTCTACGATAAACTTGCTGCTTTTGCTAAGAGTTTGAAACTTGCATTATCATCAATTGACTTCCACAAAGATGTTGATGAAAAAACAATAAACCGCTACAAAGCAGATTTAACGATGTTCCTGAAACTGAGATTGGCAGTAGTAGAACGTTATAGTGATGAAATTGACTACAAACAATACGAAGGTCAAATTCAAAAACTAATCGACACGCACATTACCACTGAGAAAATTGAAACCATCACCGAATTGGTAAATATTTTCGATAAGGACAAATTTCAACAGGAAGTTGAAAACACAACAGGCAAAGCCGCAAAGGCAGACAAAATAGCGAGTAGAACGGCAAAACATATCACCGAAAAAATGGATGAAGATCCGGCTTTTTATAAAAAGTTTTCGCAAATGCTGAGGGAAACCATAGCCGACTACGAAGCCAAACGAATAAGTGAAGCACAGTACCTAAAAAGAGTTCGTGAAATCATGAACAATGTATTGGCTCATACAGATAGTGACATACCTGAGCAATTGATAAACAAAGATGTTGCGAAAGCCTTTTACGGATTGACAGTTGAAGTTCTTTCAGAAAAATTTCAAGACAATGTTGTTTGTAAGGAAGTATCCACCCAAACGGCTATTCATATTGACGAACTTATTCAAAAATATGTGCTCGACAATGGGAAACCAATTATTGACTGGCAGTTCAAAACTAACATTACAGGAAAACTTCTGATAGATATAGGTGACTATCTGATAGATGAAGTACGCGATAAATACAACGTGGACTTACCTTTTAAGGATATGGACAAAATAGCCGATGATTGTATTGAAGTTGCCAAACTCCGCTACAAATGATGACAGGGGCTATACAGTTCGGAAGCAAAACAATTGATTTTTGCCTGGAATACTCAGACAGGAAATCGCTCGGCATTACGGTAACTCCGGATATGGAAGTATTGGTTAAGGCTCCCATAGAGACATCTTTAGAAAAAGTAAAAGAAAAAATTAAGAAAAAAGCACCTTGGATAATCAAGCAACAAAGCTTCTTTCTTTCCTTTCAACCAAAGACACCCAAAAGAAAATATGTCAGTGGAGAAACACATCTGTATTTGGGCAGACAATACAGATTGAATATTCAAATAGGTAATGATGAAACTGTTAAATTAAAAGGCAAATTCATTGTAGTAATAACCAGCCATAAGTCCAAAGCAAAAGATTTAATTAATGAGTGGTATTTACAACATGCTCGTACCCATTTTCATGCTATTGCTCTCCCCTTGATTGACAAATTCAAGAAATACAAAGTTGAACCTAGTTCCATTGTTTTGCGCGAAATGCCGACACGCTGGGGAAGTTGTACACCAAAAGGGAAAATCATTTTGAACCCCGAATTGATTAAAGCACCAAAAGGATGTATTGAATATGTGATTATTCATGAGTTGTGCCATTTAATTCATCATGATCACACACAGAAATTTATTGACCTGCAGACCAAGGAAATGAAAGACTGGGAAAAGTGGAAAATGAAATTGGAGCTATTGTTGGCATGAAATGCCAATGCGTTAGAGCACACACCTTTATCCACTTATTTTATTTGTTTTTCAACTATGCT
>WGNN01000048.1 GCA_016124515.1 bacterium | reverse complement strand
TTTTTTTGTTCAGTCTCGCCAAGGCGAGATTGACTTTTTGGTACTTTTTGGTCAAGCAAATGCTTTAGCATTCATAAGCACCTTTAAAAAACAAACAGATCGCCGCGCATAAAAAGTACAAGAAAGGAGCAATGAGCACAACTTTCAGACGGTAAGCTTTGAATTTGAATTTGGAAAATAATAATTTAAGTCAAAATTCTGTCAAGTCTATTTATCTTGTGGTAATTGAAGGTGTTAGATGGTGTCTCAAATGCAGTGTTGTTGCGTAAACACCTGAAAGTCAGATGTGATTAGAGGCCAGGAACTTTAGTTAAGGATCTTGCATGCATGGTCACCTTTTCTTGCCGGCACTACTTAAAAACAATTTTTGATACCGTATAAGGCGCATAAGTCTCGCTCCAATAAATAAATGCCCTTTGTGGCGTGCCATGTACAAACCATACATTTTTACAATTTCCAGTATATTCTGTAAAAATATCATAGTCGGTAATAAAAAGATTGCTGGGCTGGTAGGCACCATCTATTAAATTGAATTTATAGAAATAATCATTTTCGCAAACTCCTTGCGGGCGGTGGGTAAAAAACACTTCCTTGCCCAACAAGTGAATGGCGGGTGCCGCATGTATGCCTTCGGGCATGCTGTAGTCTATCAGCTTGGGCTTGTCATCATTTTTATTCCACACCAATATGTCGCCACCAATTGTTGCCATATATAAATTTCCTTCGTTATCATAATGAACCGAATAGCCGGTAAAATCGCGAAAACCATAGCCGTTTGCATCATTGGTTTGCAAATAGGGTTCAAACTCATAATGGTCTTTATTCAGTTTAAGAAGCCTGTCGTCCTGTGCGCTATATACATTATTGCCAAGGGTGTAGAATTGTGCCCATTCATCACCCCAAGGAACTTGGTACATAGTGTCTTTGATGGGGTTTAATAATCCCAAGTGTCCATCGCTGTGTCCATCGAACCCAAAATACATCCCGTCATCAGTGCGCAACAACCCTAGGGTGATAGTAGAAGGAGTGAACCCAAAATTGTCATCATATTTTTCATAGATAACCGAAGGAGGGTTGCTGCCCTGCATTTTTATAATTAGGGCATCCTGGTAATAATGAATAAAGAAATAGGCTTCACCGTCACTCGAAGCCACAGGCGCGCAGGAAAATCCATCATAGTTGGCCACTTGTAGCCATCCACCGGTACTTTCGTTCAGTACATAAAGGGTGCTTATTTTTCGGTTGCCAACCGTGGCTTCATTGTAATAATACAATTGATCTGAATTGCTCGAGTAATGTACTCCCTGATTGTTGAACACACTTGATGAAGGCAGGTTGTCCATTTGCGTTACATCAGGTGTTTTTACCTCGCTGTCATCGCCTTTTTTGCATGAGTCCAACCCAAGTGCTATGAGCAGGCCAACCGCAAAAAGGACAAGTGTGCTTATTTTTTTCATCAATAATAATTTATTGCGGCAAAAGTAGCCTGAGCGCGGTAGCCATACCATCCGTAAAATACCGTATTTTCCAAGTTTTTCGCATGTAATATTTCGTTAGAGTTTACAATTTAAAGTGGTGATAATATCGTATGGACTTTGCGTGAATGATCAGTTGAAATAGGCTCTGTGTGGTTGAATGACATCTGACACATTGAATGAGATGAAACGCTATTTTTTCAATAAGCTGTCGAAGCTCATCTTTTTTGCGGCGCAAAGAAACTAGGTTTGGATAAATTTATTTGGTATGGATGTTATTGACAAACTAAGCCTGACAATAGCCCTTTTTGCGGTGGCAGTTTCGCTCTATCAGCTCATGATACAGCGCAATTTCAACAAAAAATCAGTGATGCCCTTGCCGGAAATACGCGCCATTGATTTGGATGAAAATATGTCGGTGGCGATTAGAAACAATGGTTTGGGCCCCATGATTTGCCAACGGATGGAAGTAACAGATCGCCTCGGCCATAGCAAAGCCCATGTAGTGGATTGGCTTCCGAAAGGTATTAAATGGGATTTTTTCATCAGGAAGGAAAATTATGCCATAAGCCCTAATGTAGAAGTGGAATTGCTGACTTACAAAGGCAAAAGCTGCGACGACAATTATGAGGAAAACAGAAAAATTTGCCGCAGTATTTTAAAAGACCTAATAATAACACTTTATTACACGGATATATATGGCAAAAAATTCGTTTATACCAAAGATTTGGCCTGGTTTGCCGATGAAAGCAAAGAACTGAGTTAGGTCGAATTTTGCTTGAGAAAAGTGGAAATAACTTTTTGAAACAATGGTAAATGGCTTACAAACCTTCATTTCGCCCTATTTGGGAATAACAGGCGGGGACGTTTCAATAGGAAGTGTGACACCCACAAACCGCAAGTAGAATGTTTCACTATATACATCGTTGCAGCGAACGGCAATGCTGCGTTCCCAGCGGCCCGGGGTGCCTGTGGTATATACAAACTGCGTTTTGACACTATCGCCGGGCATTATGGGTTTGTTGATGAAATACATGAACTCGCCACCACCGAAGCCACTCATGCTTTGAAACAGCAAAGGTTCATTACCAATATTATAAAACCACACATCTTGTTTGATGTGGCCATGCAACGGCACACTATCAAAATAATACAGCGTTTGCGGCATCATCAAAATGGGGCCGTTCTTTATAGAATCCACCACAAACGTTAGCATAAAATTGCTTTGTGCCGAGTCATTATTCTCAAGGGTGACGGTTTCTTTGAAAGCATAAGGCAAGCTGCCGCCATGCCTGAACACGAGCAACTGACTATCGCCCGGCATAATGGGTTTGTGTGAGTAGCTCACCATGCAATTGCCCTTTGGGTTGCGGCTTTTGTACAATACCAAAGGCGCATTGCCCTTGTTATAAATATAAAACGGAAACGATATATCCTCACCAAATGAATCGATAAGCACGCGGTAGTAGCGATGAGCCGAAAATATGCGGGCTTTTTGGGCGCAAACCCCGCAAGGCAGCAGCCACAAAACCAACAAGCCAAATCCAAAACCGAGTCGCAACTTCATGGCCTCGAAACTAAGGTAGGGAGGCGGTTGTGGTGGTTAAGGGAGTGTTATTGATGGCTTTCTGAATCGTTAAAATGCTAACGGTCAATATCTTTCCTTTGATTTGAAACCTGAAATTGCTCTTTTATTTTAATGTAAGCGATATAAATAATATATCCCAACAATAATATTGCTACACTTATCGAAACCACCTTCAGTGCGGTCTTGAATATCAAACTAAGCTTGGTTAATATTATTGCCACACCATTTGAAATAATGGTGTACAATGCCAATGGCTTGAATTCACTTGCCAGATAATCAGTTTTGTCTACCCCAAGTGCATGAGCTTTTCCAAGAAAAAAGGCTAAAACCACACAATTAATCAAGACCCAATTTAACCAGTTAAATTTACTCAATATTGGATTGGTGAGCTTTCTTGAAAGTTTAGTAATGTAATTTTCAAAACGAACTACATTTCTTTTTACAAGATTGGTCTCAGCTACCTTCTTCACAGCAGGCAACTCTGCAAATGCATCAATGTTATCTACTACTTGATCAAACATTAATTTATACTGATTAAAGGTGGTCGCGGTGCCAATGACCTAATCTTACTTTTTATGGGCTCTAACTCGGGGTCAGTTGCGCGATGGATATAATAACTTGCCCATGCCTTTTTAACGATAGCAAGGGGAATTTGAGTCAAACTCCCTGATCCTCTTTCCACATAAACTTGAAGTTCACTTCTAAGTTGTTGATTAGTTAGGTTTTGGCCATAAATATTATTCTTTAGACACAAATCTTCAATAAAACTCTTTTGTCTTCTAGTGATAGCGGTGGCCAAGTTATTTTGAATATTGAAGACGCTATTCCAAGTGTTCAAACGTTCAGCTGTATCTACATCTGTGGTGGTAATCTGTACTTGCCAAGAAGCTAGAGGATTTCCCAATGTTGCGCGAGTTGTGGTATTGGCAGTCAAAGCGTAAAGGTAAAAATCATAGGGATACCAAACCAGTCGGCGAGAATGCCTATCAGCGGGATTAGAGTACAATAGTTGAGCAGCATTCTTTTTACTATTGCAAGTATCACCCATCGGAACCAAGTTGTCAAAGTTTACACCGAGCCAGGGATATTCTGAAATAGGTAAGTAATGGTCATAATCGGCCCGTCTCATTTCAGGTAGCGCATATGTTTCCAACCCACAAAACGGGCAAACATCTATATTATTCGCTGTTAGAAACTTATCATAATGATCTTTTATGGACATACCTGTCGCAGCTCTAAACGCATTTGTGGATATGGTTTTTTCAAATAGAAATTCATATAATTCTTTGAGAGCTTTCCGTAATTCCATAGGTTCAATATCACTTGATGATAAAGGTTGCCATTGAGTTTCATTGCAGGTCCTCTTCACAAACCGAGCTGATCTTATGATGTTTAGTAATTGTCTCTGTTTCTTCGGTTTAATTGACATGAATGAGTTGTATAGTCCTTCAAAACGTTCATTTACT
Organism: bacterium; assembly: GCA_016124515.1. GTDB lineage: Bacteria > Bacteroidota > Bacteroidia > CAILMK01 > JACPUW01 > JACPUW01. Next base: position 10,396 of record WGNN01000048.1, on the reverse strand, counting down.
CCGTTACACCTCCTTAAAACAGGACGAAACCATCTCGGAAATAGAAGTTCACCATAGGGGTAGTTTTGATAGGCATTTTCTAAAAAAGCCAACGGCACTTCATCCATTCGACTAACACCTCCTTTGATATGGGTTAATGGGAAAATCACAATTACTTTTTTTGTTCTCTCAGTTGAGCGATACGCTCGTACAAAAAACCTTTTTCAAATGATTCATTAAGATGCCTTGACTCTCTTAAGATTTCATTGATATCATCCTTAGCAATTAATGTTTTTATCTCTTCCAGAGCCTTTTCGGAAATGGAATGTTGAACACCAAATACCTCCTGAAGAATTAGATCAACTCCGGCGCCATAAGTATTGAAATCCATTTCGCGAGCAGAAGTAGCCATCACACCATTTGTCTCGGCATCTCTTTTAAATACAAAGACGTTATTTGGAAGGCAATCTGAAATGATAAAAGGAGAGTGTGAGGTAATGAGAATGTCTTTTAAAAGGTTATTTCCACCTCCAGCTTTGATGCTCTCCGCCAAGACCCTGATGAATTTGCTTCGCCAATCGGGGTTGAAGTGGGTTTCTGGTTCATCAAGTAGCATGAGCGTTCTGCGGTCTTTCAACAGCAGGCAAATGCCCATGGTGTGCAGAAACTGGTGTTCACCATCGGAGAAGTTCCTCAGAAGTAAATCCTTGAATTCTTCCTTGGGCTCTTTTTTTACTCTTTTGTGAATTAGGAAGTCAAGAAAGTAAAATGCTTTTTGTTCTGGACCTGGAATGGGCATTTTTCCATCTGTATGCAAACCCTTAGAATCATAAACATGTTCCTTCACCACATTAGAAATGAAATGGTTATTCAGTTCATACAGATGTTGAAAAAAACGAAAACAAGCAATAGCACTGTTATCAAAGACCTTTCTGAAAGCCTTTTTCATAACATCATCTACGTAAAAGTCCAATAATACATAGCCCTTTGTCTTATCAATAAATGCAGTGTCATCATTTATGTGTTCATACCAACTGGTGGAAATATTCTTTAGTTGGTCAAGGATGGGTTTTATATAATCGAATATTGAATAACGAGCATCTGTTGCCCCCTGATCACCGTCAAAAGGCACTTTGAATCTATGATCATTAATATGCATGCGGAAGCTTCGCAAATGCATGACACCCAACTCCTTTTCAAGGGGTTCAAGCGTTTTATCGTCTTCAAAAAGCAAACAAGCTAATAGGACAGCCTGACTCATTTCGGCATCTACATAAACTAAACTGTGCGTTGACTCTTCCCAAGTACCTTTTTGTGAAGCTAGTTGACTGTGTTCGTCTAGGCGAATAAGTCGTGACTTGAGAAAAGGGATGCTTAGAATTTCATTTTCACCTGATGAATACCCTACCACCAATTCAGGCAGGAAACCTTTGCCATCCGAAACTTTTTGTCCATCCCTTGGAAAGAGATCAATAGCATCTTCTTCTTCTTCATCAAGCTCAAGTGGTTCACCAGGATTGATAAACCGCTTCCACATTTTAGGTGACCTTTTTTCGGACTTTCTTATTCGAACATAATTGTAGCCGCTCTTAAGGCCATCAGCATCTGTTGGAAAGGTTAGGTATTCTAATTCAAAAGTATCGGGTCCATTTGGGTTTAGAGACGGAGTAAAAAAGTATTTAAATACATCAGGCTTATATAGATTAGCGCATAACTCCAAATGGTAAAAGATGTTGGCCAGTGCCTCCAGCACATTGCTTTTACCGCTACCGTTGAGACCAGCCAGGCAATAGGGTTGAAACTGCACCAATTCGGCCCCGTTTACTTCGGTTCTGAAATCGAAGCTAAATCCAGGGTCAATGCTCCGGAATTTGGAGTCTATTTTGAGCTTTAGGAGTTTCATGTTTTTGACCGCTCTAACCGGGTTTGATAGGGTTCGTCTTTTACTTCTATTGCGGTCTGAGTAACCTTTTCGTTTTTAAGAAGATGGAATAAGGCATCCTTGGCTCGGTTATACTCCGCTTCTGACTTAAAACGGTAGATATCTGCTATTTCATCATATCCCATACTTTTCAATTTGTCATCGTTAAACCGATTCACGAGCGTTTGGATGAGTTCCCTATCTTGTTCAATGGTTTGAAAGTTCCCACTTTCCAAAAGGCCATCCAATTGAACATCCAAATCCACAATTAGATCACCATGGAAGGCGCGTTGCATCAAGGATTGGAATAGATTATTTGCCAATTCACTTGTTTGCTCCAATTTTTTGCGGATTTGGTTTATTCTACCCGCAATTATTTCGAACTGGAGCAAGAGTTTTCGCGGTGGTATCGGTATTGGTATTTTTTTTAGATTAGTCAAGTGAATGTGTTTAACCGCTACTCCTTTATGTGCTTTTCGAAGCAGGAACTGAATTGGTTCCGAGTTAAAGCATGCCCATAAATAAAAAGGTGTCAAAATCTCTCTGTCATATTTGATCAAGGCGAGACTCTCATATATGCTGAATTGAAAATCGACATTGACAATAACGGCCTGACCCAAGCTCCCACTTTTGCTTAGCAAAATGTCTCCTTTTTCCACGTCAGAGCGACTATTAATACTCATATGTTCATCCTGAGTGATGAACTTTACGTCAGTCCAGTCAATTTTTTCATTCTTCAAATTCTTAGCAGAAATGAATTTTATGCCGTCTTCTTGATAATTCGGTGTTTGGTGGGCACCATCTGTGATTTTCGTACAGATGTTTTCCAATGGCTCAATTCTCCAGTTTTTGGGATTCGTTATTGGATCACCAAACATATCAATAAATGTTGAGCGCAGGAGCTGCTCTAAACCTGTCGCACTTCTCTCTTGCCTTTCGGTCAGAGCCTTGGCTTTATCAAGAGCTGCAACTATTTGGCGTTGAGTTTCATGGTCGGGGATAGGAACAACTAGGTTATCAAAGTCCTTTTTAATCACATGCTTCATGGTGGAACCCCGAAGCATCTCTTCCAGGCGTTTCAGAGATCTTTCTACGACATATTTGAAATATTGCCGATCTACATTGTCATCGGTTAATTCAACTTTAAAAATGTGTTGATTCAGGAGAGCTAGTTTCCCTTTCCATTCATAAACTCCCAAAGTCCCCGACCATGATATTAGTATGTCGCCATTAGATACAAAGTATTTGTCCGGGACATTCTTAAGACTTCTATTAAATGGTTTGGAAGGGTCTGTAAGGTTTTGGATTCTAATAATAGGCAAACCTTCATCTTCCCAGTCGGTGGGTTTGAATGCATGGCCATTTATAAAATTCGCAATCTCTCCCAGTCGCTTTTCCATTATCCAATCAAATCATTTAACTCACGCATTTCCCGCATAATCTCTTCTTCCATTTCCATCAGTGCCGAAAGGATCTTTTTCGGCGGGTCGTATGTCTTCTCTTCATATACAAACTCCTTGTATCGATTGAAGCTTAGGTCGTACTCATTGGTTTTGATTTCACTTAATGGAACATAAAAGTGAGTGGTTTTTCGGTCTTCTGGATTGACCTGCCCTTGCTTTACTTCATTATACGCCGCTACCGTTTTAGGCAGTGGATTTTCTGAGAGTTTTTTACGGTTATCGTCCAGGCTATAGCCATCGCTTTTCATCTCATAAAACCATACTTTTTCGGTGTTGAACCCTTCTGAGTCATGTCCTGTCTTGGTGAAAATCAATATGGCTGTTTTTACACCCGTGTAAGGCTTGAAAGCTCCGCTTGGTAAGGAAATCACGGCATTCAACTCACAATCTTTCATCAAAATTTCGCGAATCTTTTTGTGCGCCCTGCCAGAATTGAACAGTACACCTTCGGGAACAATTACCGCAGCGCTTCCGCCATCTTCCAGCATGTACACAATGCGCTCCAAAAAGAGCAGCTCCGACTGCACAGTTTGTTTCACCCGCTTTTCGGGATTCTCTTTGTCATATTTTGGGGGGTAAAGTCGATCCAGATTTTCACTTACGCCTATACTGTCTATTTTTCCAGTGAAGGGCGGGTTTGCCATGATGTATTTGTATTGGCCGCTCAGAAACGGATTTGACAGAACTGTATCACCTATGTTCATCTTCTGTGCTTCCCAAGCCTCATAGGCTGCTGACAAGGTATCAATATGGGTAATATGCGGCTTTGTTATACCGTGCATCATGAGATTCATCACACCAATTTGCACCATGGTGCGGTCAATATCAAAGCCGTAAATGAGATTTTCCTTCAGTTGTTGTTTTTGTTCAGGACTTAACAAATTGCCATCAGTACCTTTCATTAGGCCATCATCGTCTTCAGACTTTTCTTGAGAGTATTTGGTAATAATGTATTGGTAGGCGGCCACTAGAAAACCTCCGGTACCTGATGCAAGGTCACAGATTTTGCCGTCGGTATCAGGATCAAGCAAGGCAGCCATCATGTGGATGAGATGTCGCGGGGTTCTGAACTGCCCATTCTTGCCCGCCTCAGCAGTATGGGAAAGCAGGTATTCGTATACATCGCCCTGTACATCATGGAAATGCTGGTTACGGGCTATCTCTTTGTCGATCTCTTCGTAAATCTGGTCAATATATCTGATGGCACTTTCAAGCAATGAAGCATTTTCAATTTCAAATTGAGCCTTGGCCATGGCTTTAGCAAAGGGTTCCCCATCTTCGACTAGAGAAACCTGAATGTAAGCAAAGACAGCCGACATATGCATAACAAGCTCGTTTCCTTGCTTGTCTTTGTAATTGCTCCATTTATAAGTTTCGGGAGTTTCTGGGTGAAAATGCTCTAGCCTGCGCATAAATAGCAAATAAGAGATTTGCTCAATGGCCGTAATGGGGTTAGAGTGCCCACCTGACCAAAGGCGGTCCCAAAGGTTTTGTACTATTTTCTTTATTTCTTGATTGAGCATGGCTCGAAGCTAAATACTAAGTAGAAATATAGGGCAATATTTAGAGAAATTCTTCTACAATAATTACGTATTGTTTTAAAGTTACAATTGTTGTAATTGGATATCAAATAATGATCGCCTTTAAAAAGATGTCGATTTGAATATTTTGTCTTGGCTAATTCTTCGGTAATTCTAGCCTACAATTTTATCATCATGACATGCAACAACCTATCAAGTTGTTTTCAAAGTCCCTGTGTTTTGCTCGGTCTTGGCTCGGAAGCAATACGGTTGTTTTTAAAAGGCAATTCTGCAAATCCAACCCACCACCCACAAAACAACTTCCTACCCCTTCCAAAACTCATCCACCACCTTTTCCCGGTGTTTCAGGCCCCAGTCGCGGAGGGCTTCTATTACTTTTTGTACGGAGTGGCCGTAATCGGTCAGGGCGTATTCAACCGTGGCGGGAAAGGTGTTTAGCTCGGTACGGCTCAGCAAATGGTTCATTTCCAGGCTGCGAAGTTCTTTTGCCAGCATCCTGTCTGTAATGCCTTCCAGGTCTCTTTTAAGTTCCGAAAATCGTTTGTTGCCAAAAAACAAGGCTCCCAATATGGCTATTTTCCATTTGCCGCCCAGTACATCCAAGGCATCGCGCACAGGCAGCACCATTTGGGTTTTGCATTTGGTATGGTCTTGCTTTTCTATGGTTTCCATGCAGCGAATTTGCCACTATTTGCTGAACTATACAAAAGGCTAGTACTATCCTCGGTGTTAGTACAAACGGGCGCTTTGCCGGGCTTGGTAGGTTTGCCCGAAATTTATAAAAATCATGAAAGTCAAATTATTTTACTGGACCAGCACCGCCATACTTGGGTTGATGATGCTGGGCAGCGCCTTTGCCTATTTTTCTTCTGAGGCCCTTATCCAAAATTTCCGCAGCATGGGCTTCCCCGATTTTTTCAGGGTAGAGCTGGGCATAGCCAAACTATTGGGTGTATTGGTACTTCTTATTCCCATGGTTCCCAGGTTGTTGAAAGAATGGGCCTATGCCGGTTTTGGTATTACTTTTATCTCAGCATTTATATTGCATGTATCAGAAGGCGATCCCGCGTCAAAAGCCATCATGCCACTTTTCGCTCTGTGTCTTTTGGTGGTTTCCAGGGTTTTTTCGGCCAAGCTATAATGGCGGAAAACTATTATTATTGCTCATCAAAGCTTTATTGGGCAATTTCTGATTAAGCAACTTAAGTTTCGGAACCAAGGCTATAATGGTTCTATTGCCACCATCTTGCAAAGATGTCAAAACCCCTATTCTTATACGATTTGGTGTATTGGCTTCTGCCACCGAGTTGAGCAAACTGATTTGGAGTGTTGGCACTTCTGTCAATTACCGCTCATGCTGCTCGGGCGTTTACGTTTTAGTGTTGAATTAATCGAAATTCCGCACGGTACAAAAAGCTGTATGATTCTTTGGTTTTGGCTTCGGCTCCGCTCAGCCAACAGTGGTTGACCGTAATAAAAGCTGTATGAATCTTTGGTTTTGGCTTCGGCTACGCTCAGCCAGCGGTGGTTGACCGGAATAAATAGCTGAATTTCCATAATGTAGTACTGACGTTGCATGCAAGGTCCGAACAGTTCTATTTGTCAAGAAGTGCTTTTACATACCTGCTTTATGGTAATGAGAAGAAACTTGAGTTTCATTGTTCCGATGTTTATCAAATTCTCAATGCAAGCACTCAAACGGATGTAGATCGTATTTTCTCATCAGCTAATAATGCCAGCCATTGCCTGATAAATACGCTACAACTGCGAATGCAAAAAATTAGCAGTATCGGTTAACCCTGCCTTTCGCAGGCGATCCAATACTTCAAATTCATCTAGATCAGGATTTCGCCTGTTGAGCACCATTTGTTTAAAGGCGGCGATGGCTTGTTCCGGGTTCAAATCAATAATATCAGTTAGAAAATTATCAGCAGTTTTGGCACTTAGGCCAAAGGTTGCCAGATACTCAACCGGGAAATCTTTGATGTTATTAGTAACTATTACATTAGCGTTGGTTTTAATGGCCGCGGCTAGTACATGGCGATCCTTCTTGTCGGGCAATGTTAGGTTGCTCATAAGGCCGGCATAATTTTTAACGAGCGCATCAGGAAAAGCCTCATTGGCTCTTTGCGCACGCTTAATAGCTTCTTTATGGTCAATACCCTTTCTCTTCATTACAACAATCCACTCATCAAAAATGTGTTCACTCCATTTTGGGGTATATAAATCATACCAAGCCAACCAAAAGAGCAAATCCCTAATCTCTATCGGATAAATTACGTTGGTGTCAAGCACACAAGTAAAACGAACGCTATGAATCATAAAGCCCCAATTCTTCGTCAGACTTCATAATGTCAATAATGTGCTGTTTTTGCTCAATCTTCATTTGTCGTTTATAGGCCATTATATCTTCAAATTTTATTCTTCGGTGTTTGCCAACTTTCACAAATGCAATTTCGCCTTGTTCTAACAATTTCACGAGGTGTGGTCTTGAACAGCCTAAAATTTCAGCAGCTTTTTGTGTGGTAACCTCAGTAGCAATGGGAACAAGCGAAAATGGTTTGCCCGTGCTCATATTCTTGAGAATTTCGCTCAAGAGTTTAAGCGCACTTATTGGTATCGTTATTTTATCTTTTGTTTCTTCAATTTCAATCTCCGGATTCGCCGTTTTCAATTCGGCAAGTACCGTGGCCAATGCATTGTATGATGCCATTGCCAATTCCTGCTCTTTCTTTGATGGCCGGTTTATTTCATTAATAGTTTCCATGTTGCGATTTGTGTCAGCATTGCAAATTAAACGAAATAAACGAAATAAGGTTTTTATGGGTTTCAATAAATTATTTGGTGAAGTCTTTGACAATGCGATAAACCTTGCAGTTTACAAAACAATTAAACCCCACTTCTTCTCATGCTTTAACTATGCAGGAACTTGGCGCCTTAGCGTCATATTTAGCAAACTCCAAAAAAACATCCACCAAAAATCAGCGAATACGCGCTAAAATCGAGGGCTTAGTACTAAAATAGTCCTTTTGTAGTTAGTTTTTGGTAACCACAAAATTTGTGACTTGCCCGGCCCTGCCGACACTTTTGACAGCCTAATCAAAAAAAATGTAATTCAATGAAATCAGCATTCATCATCACCGCGCTTTTGTCGCTTTTTGTATGTAACACACAGGCCCAAAACGGCAGCCTTCGCCTTGACAAACGCATTAAACTTACCGAAGCCTCGGTAGAACAGGTTGTGGAAATAGAAGTGCCCGAAGCGGCCAAAACCTTGGTGCTTAGCATCATTTGCACCATTGAGTCGGGTAGTGTAGAGGTGGTATTGTACGACCCAAATGGCAAGGACATGGGCAAGATAAAACTGGGTTCTGCCGATGGCAAAAACAGTCAGGCCGAAGAAGGAAAACTGAACCTTGTGCTGCCAAATGCCGCCAACGGCACCTGGAAAATTAAGGTGATTCCTAAAAAAGTAGAAGGCTATTTGGTGAGCAACGCAACCATAACGCTTGAAACCGCCAATGACTAAAATTTTTGTTGGAAGCCCCTTGTGTTGGATGCTTTGCCTTGCCTTGGCATCCAACACCGCCGCGGGGCAAATAAGCGGGCAAATGGCCCTTGACACCTCATGGCAACAGGTAGCTTACCTTTCGCTACTGCCTTCGTTTGACGAGATGCACACCTTAAACAAAGACTATATAGTGGCAGCCGCGCCCTTGGGCAAAGACGGCACTTTCAGCATTTCAACCGCTATTTTGCCTGAAGAACCCTCGCTCTACAGGCTGCATTTCGTGAAAAAGGGCGACCCCACGGCAACCTTGATTTTGGGCGGACCCAATGAAAACCACTTTTTCTTTGTGGCGGCCCGTAGCGACACGCTGCAATTGGTATTGCCCAACGACAAGCTGCCCATTAGCGAAACGAAGGTGCTGCATTCCGCTGTCAACCGGGTGCTTCGCGAAATAGACCGCTACCACAAAGCATTTACCGAAATGCAGGGGGGACAGTCGAGCCTGAAAACCCAATTGTTGGAGCGGGCTTTCCACGAGCAGTTGCTGGTAATAGCTGACACCACGCGTTTTGTAATGGCGGGATTGTATGCCTTGTACAAAACGGAAATTCAAAAATCAGAAATGATACAAAACCCCGGGAGTGAGGCTTTTGTAGAAAAGTGGCGCGACAATCCATCGCCCTATTTGGCACATTTTGCACAAGAACTCAGGCCGCCATCCACCACCTCAGGTATTAGTATTTGGCATTTTATTTTGTTGGTTGCGGGGCTTGGTTTGGGCGCTGCTGTCACCGCATTTTGGCTCGGCAAGCGCACAATACCGGCTGCAGAATCATCATTGGCCGATAACCTTTCACTGCTGAGCATACAAGAGCGCAAAGTGCACCAAATGCTGGCCAAAGGCATGTCTAACAAAGAGATATCGCTCGAACTTAATATTGGTGTCAACACAGTGAAAAGCCATGTAAGCAGCATTTTGGGCAAGCTAAAAGCCAAATCGAGAAAGGAACTCATGGAGTGAGGGTGGGAGATGGAGTAGACGTTGGTTTTCATAATAGTAATTATTCAGGCTTTAAGATGTTGGTCAAAACAAAATAATAAGCACAGCAACATTTGTGTATGATTACATATGGGTGTATGTACCTTCGTAGCATGCAGCTAATGAACGCTTTAAATGCCTTTCACCCCTTGGAGCCAAGAGTGCAAGATCTTTTGCTTGAATGTGTGGTAAGCCGTCAACTTCCCAAAGGGCACCATTTGCTTGAATTGGGTAAAATAGACAGAGAATTGCATTTTATTGAAAAAGGTTCAGGGCGGGTTTATTACCTCAAGGATGGCAATGATATTACAGACTATATTGCCATGGATGGGCAATTTTTGGGCGGAGTGAGCAGTGTGTTCAGCAAACTGCCAAGTGAAAAAGCCATTGAACTAACCGAAGATTCTATAGTACAATCGATAAATGCTGAGGCCTTTGAAACCCTTGCCGGTAGGGAGCATCAAGTGGAAACGCTTTTCAGAAAACTAATGACCTGGGCCTTTTTACTTTGTCAGCAGCGCGTTGAATCCATTAGATTCCATGCAGCTGCCGAGCGATACGCCTTGTTGGAAAAACAATATCCCGGAATTTCAAATCGCATTCCACTCAAGCATATTGCCAGCTACATCGGAACCACACAAGTTAGTTTAAGCAGAATAAGGGCGGGAATTCAATAATGTTTATCAAGTTTCTGGGCGAAGTATAATTTTATTCTTTTTTAAGAGAAAATGGTTTTTCAAATCATTAAAACTCATCCGCATTAGGGGTGTAAACATCGCTGATTTCATCAATTTGGTCTGATTGATATGTGCAGTTAAGACGGCTCTTTTTCTTTTTAGTGGAGAAATAATTGAAATTCCGCCCGGAACAAAAAGCTGTATGAGCCTTTACGCAGCAACAAAAGGTTCAAGCCTTTGATAAGCCAAATATTTGATTTGCAAC
>WGNN01000039.1 GCA_016124515.1 bacterium | reverse complement strand
TAATCATGTCACCCCTTCGGGGTTTTGCAGGGTGGGCATTTTCCTTGTATAATCATGTTACCCCTGCGGGGTTTTTCGGGGCGGGGGTTTTGGTAGAAATGTAAATCTTGTAATGCTGAGTGGCTATGGGGTTGAATCATATTTTTCGACTTCATGAATGAGGCCGCAGTCAACGCTTTCCTACCTAAAAGTTATTCCAAAGGCAAGCCATCCGTACAACTGACTTCTGACCATCGCGCCAAAGTCGAGACAGAGCTGATTTCGGAAAACTTAAAAAACTCCTACTCGTACCTGATTTTGATGGTATTGGATTTTGGATGCGATTGGCAAGTGAGTATGTAGTTTTGGTCAAGCTCGTCCTGGGTGAGGCCCTCTGTTTCGTCCATGTGCACGGCACCGGCCAGCATTTTGGCGCGGCAAGTGGTGCAAATACCCATCTGACAAGCAAAAGGTGGGTCAATACCCGCCTCAAGACCCGCATGCAAAATGGTGTCTGACTCTTTTACTTCTATATTGAACACATCGCCCTGTAGCTCTATTTCTATCTTGGCCTTTCCGGTAAATGGCTCATCATCAACACCTATGCTGCTATCCGCCGCCTCGGCTTCACCGGCATCGGCTTTTGATGTGAAATATTCAATATGTATTTTTTCTGCGGGCACATTTTTACCCAAAATCGCCTGTTTGGCATTTTCCATCATTTGCGCAGGACCACAAATAAAATGTTGTGCATTTTTCAAGTCTGCCTCAATGCCATCTAATATGCCACTCACCTTTTCGGTGGTCAGCAATCCCGTTTCGCCTTGCCAATTGGCAGGGGCTTCGTTCAGGCAATGGATTATTTTGAAGCGGTCGGCAAAATGGCCTTCCAATTCGTCAAGTTCTTTGTTGAAAATAATGGATTCCTGGTCGCGGTTGCCATAAATAAGGGTTACCTGACTCATGGGTTCCACCTCCAAAACCGACTTGAGAATAGACATCATGGGGGTGATGCCACTACCGCCGGCGTACAATACAAAATGTCGGGAGTAAAACTCATTCAGCTCGGTGGTAAAATTGCCCATTGGCGTCATTACATCAAATTGCTGACCCGCTGCAAACCAATCGTTTACGTAGTTTGAAATCCTTCCGCTTTCTACCCTTTTCACGGCTATTGCGGGTATATCATCCACGTAGGGGCTTGTGCAAAGCGAATAAGAACGCCTGAGTTCCTCGCCATTCAGGGTAAGTTTTAGTGTGAGGTATTGCCCGGGTTTGTAGCGGTAGGCTTCTTTGATATTGTCAGGAATATCAAAATGTACCGAAACGGCATCAGGCGACTCTTTTCTTACTTCTTTAATGGTTATTTTATGGAAAACGGGCATCTGTAAATGGTTTTACTTTCAACTTTAACAATCACCAAAACAAGCTGACACGCTCAATGTTTAGCTGAAGGCTCAATTTTTGGCGGTGCAAAGGTAGGTGATGTTTTTAGTTTAAAGTTTAAGGTTTAAGGGGTAAAGGTGATATCAGCTTTCAGTTATCAGTATCCAGTTATCAGTTATCAGCCGTGTCTCGACTTTGTCGAGATGGACTGTGGACTGTTTTCCAGTTATTGCTAAACAAGAAAACCGACTTGATAAGTCGGTTTTCAGGTGTTTTATTGGCTGTTGCTACTTAGCAATGCTCATCGTAAGCGGCAGCAAGGTTTTGCGCAATGGCCATAGCCGAGTGCCCTTCAATGTTGTGGCGCTCGATCATGTGTACCAATTCGCCGTTTTTGAACAAGGCGATGGATGGTGATGACGGAGGGTAAGGCAACAAGTATTCGCGTACTTTTTTCACTGCGTCGGTATCGAAACCGGCAAATACGGTGCAGAGTCTGTCGGGTGTTTTGTCGGCGTTCAACGAGGCTTTTACACCCGGACGCGCCATGCCTGCGGCGCAACCACATACAGAGTTTACCACAAAAAGAACTGTTCCTTCTGTGTTTTCAATGGCATCAATCACTCCTTCGGGGGTGGTAATGTCTTCAAAGCCTACTTCGGTCAGCTCGGCTTTCATGGGTAATACTATTTGTGCTGGATACATTTTCTATTAAATATTAAAGATTTGAAATTAAAAAATTAAAGGTTATACATATAGCAATCTCAGAATTATATCAGATAAATTAAAAGTACAAGTTAAACCGTACGGAGTGACAGCAATGCATCGTCTCATGTAGTTTCGAATTATTTTCAGTTTTGAATTTGCAATTTTCAATTAAACATCACATAAATCCGAGTTCCAATTTGGCGGCTTCGCTCATCATTTCTTGGTCCCAAGGTGGATCAAAAACCACTTCTACCTGCACATCGTTCACTTCGGGCAGATCGGCAATTTTGTCTTTCACTTCCTGCGGCAGGGTTTCGGCCACGGGGCACATGGGCGAGGTCAGGGTCATTTCTATCATCACGTTGTTGATGGGAAAAATATCGATGGTGTATATCAAACCAAGTTCGTAGATATCCACCGGTATTTCCGGATCAAAAACGGTATGCAGCACATCAACCACTTTTTCGCGCAATTGTTCTTGGGTCAATGGTTTTGGTTCTTTTGCTTCCATCTCCACTTTCTTTTTATGCCAGGGATTTAGATTTATAGGCAAGTGCATAGGCTTTAATGTGTTTTACCATCGACGCCAAGCCGTTGGAGCGTGTGGGCGATAAATGGGCTTTCATGCCAATGGCTTCAATAAAATCGGGTTGCGTGGCCAATATTTCGTCGGGCGTTCGGTCGTTGTACAAGCGCAGCAACAGGGCCACCAAACCTTTTACTATCATGGCTTCGCTTGCGGCGGTAAAATGCAGCTTGCCGTTGCGGTAGCTCGCGTGCAACCACACATGACTTTGACAACCACGCACTTTGTTTTCCTCTGTTTTGTACTGTGGGTCAAGGTCTTCAAGCTCTTTGCCGCACTCTATTATATATTCATACTTCTGTGTCCAATCCTCAAAGAAGGAAAATTCTTCAACTATGGCGTTTTGTATTTCGGTGGGTGTGTTCAAAAGGAGGGTATTAGAGTTTAAGGTTTAAAGTTTAAAGGTTTAAGGCCTGCCCGAACCTTCAGGGGCGGGTTTAAAGGGGCCAATGGTCTAAGGTTCAAGGGATCAAGTCTATTTAATACACTAATCATTTTCAAATCTTCAAATTATCACATCTTCTTATGTCGGTCATCAATAGGTATTTCAACATTACCATGCTACAAATGAGAATAATAAATAGCTGCCAATTCCTGCTTTTCGGCATCAGATAATGAGCTACTTATATTGTCATCTTCATCGTTGCTTTGAAGTAATTCGTGGATGTATTGTGCCGGAAATTCGGGACATGTTCCGAAACAACACGAGTAATGCCATCTCAAATACATTTCCTTATCGCTTAAAATCATAGTTGAAAGCGGATAAACCTGTGAACTGTCTTCTTGCATCAGCGCCAAAGCGGCAATGCACCGAATTTCAGGATGCGGGTAGCTCAGTAATTGTTGGCTTTCAGTACTATATAAATTCTCAGCAACATGCAGGTGCTGCTCAGCTATATACCTCAAATCATCTGATTCAATCTCTTCAATCCACTGCTTAACTCCGGGCCGAATGCCCTCCCATTTAAAAAACCACGAAGCACGATAAGAAAATGCAACAACTGAGAAATAGCTCAGCAGAACAATGGGCAGCAAAAACAACCATGTTCTCATCCTGTTTCTATTTCTATTCAGTTCTCTTCTCATCTCATCTTCAAATCTTCAAATTGCGATTATCTTAAAATAGCCACCGTTTTTTGAAGTTTTTCGGCAAAAAAGTCTACCTCGTCCAGGCTATTGTAAACGCTGAACGAAGCGCGGGTAGTTCCTTCAATACCAAAACGTTTCATCAGCGGCTGCGTGCAGTGGTGTCCCGTTCTTACCGCTATGCCATGTGTGTCTAAAAACAAGGCCAAATCCTGGTGGTGTACGCCTTCAACCACAAACGAAAGCACGGATGTTTTTTCCGCCGCTTCGCCAATAATTCGCAGTCCATCAATGTGTAGCACATGTTCTGTAGCCCGCCTGAGCAAGGCCATTTCGTGTGCGTGTACCGCTTGGTGGTCTAAGGCTGCAAACCATTTTACCGCCTCGGCAAATACAATATTGCCTTCTATATGTGGCGTGCCGGCCTCAAATTTATAAGGTAACTCGTTGTAGGTGGTTTTCTCAAAACTTACTTCAGCTATCATTTCGCCGCCGCTTTGGTAGGGTGGCATTTGCTCCAGCAATTGCTCTTTTCCAAATAAAATACCCACACCGGTTGGTCCAAAGAGCTTGTGCGATGAAAAAACGAAAAAATCAGCGTCCAACTCACGCACATTTACTTTGCCATGCGCCATTGCCTGTGCACCGTCTATCAGCACCAGGGCACCGGCTTTGTGGGCATCGTCAACCACGGTTTTTACCGGGTTGATGGTACCCAGCGCATTTGATGTATGCACCAACGATACCAGTTTGGTTTTGTGAGATAGCTGCGAACGGAAGGAGTCTAAACACAAATCTCCCTTTTCGTTTATGTCAATCACTTTAAGCACCAGGCCCAGGCGATTACACAAAATTTGCCAGGGCACTATGTTGGCGTGGTGCTCCATGGCGCTTATGAGTATTTCATCACCCTTTTTAAAATGAAAAAGACCCAAGGAATGCACCACCAAATTGATTCCTTCAGTGGTTCCGCGGGTAAAAATCACTTCGCTTCTTTTGGCACCTAAATATTGGGCTATGTACTCGCGACTGCCTTCCATGGCGAGGGTTCCTTCTTCGCTCAGTGTGTGTATGCCGCGGTGTACGTTGGCATTGGTATGGCTGTAGTAATGCTTGATGGCATCTATGACCACCTGTGGTTTTTGGGTGGTGGCTGCATTGTCAAAATAAACTAGCGGTTTGCCTTTTACCAATCGATTGAGTATGGGGAACTGCGCCCTTATGTCGGCCACATCAAAACGAGATATGGTGGTTGAATTATTCAAGATTGAATGCCAGTTTTTTGCTTATTGCATTGAATAAATATTCCTTTAACGCTTCTACGGGTTGTTTTTCCACTATTTCGCTGGCAAAAGCGTAGATCATGAGTGCGCGTGCCGAGTTGGTATCAATACCGCGTGAGCGCAGGTAGAAAAGCTGTTCCTCGTCTAGCTGCCCTACGGTGCATCCGTGACTGCATTTCACATCATCGGCCCAAATTTCAAGCTGCGGTTTGGTGTTGATGGTGGCGTGGTCAGAAATGAGCAAATTGCGGTTTTGCTGATACGCATTGGTTTTTTGCGCATCTTGTCGCACGAATATTTTCCCGTTGAACACGCCTGTGGAGTAACCATTCAAAACGCCTTTGTACAACTCGTTGCTCTCGCAGTTGGGCAACCTGTGGTCCACCACGGTGTGGTTGTCCACGTGTTCTTTGCCATCGAGCAAATACAGTCCGTACATGTTGCCCACGGTATTTTCGGCGTTGAGCGAAATGCGCAGGTTGTTTCTTATTACCTCGCCCGAGAGTGAAAACACGTAGTTGCTGTAAACCGAATCTCTGTTTTGGTCAACATACGTGCGGTTTACCTGTGAGGCATTATCGCCATCGTTTTGCAACACCAAGTGTTTTACCTGTGCGTTGTTGTCCACCTTTATATGTGTAAGGCCGTTGGCAAGGCTGGTATTGGGTCCTTTGGTTATTTGCCTTTCTATGAAGGTTACTTCAGCATTTTTTCCCACTTCAATTTCGACGTTGCGCTGGGCAAAAACAGCCTCATGCGTTGCATCGAGCACGTTAACTATTTTGATGGGGATGGGCACTACCGTATTGGCAGCCACCTTTATTTTTATGCTGTCAACGGCAAAAGCGCGGTTGATGTTTTCGAAGATATCTGTAGCATCGGTTGGTGCCACTTCTACTTGGTTGCCCAGCGAATATGCTTCAAGTGTAACACCTGCAGGCAGTTTATCAAAACGATCTAAAATGCCGTTTGCCAATATCACTTTCACGGTTTGAATACCGGAAATGCCATTTTGAGCCAGCCAAAAATGGTCAATTGGAGCACTTTTAAAAACGGGTTTCGGCCATTTTTTAAGCACGCGGTCAAGGGTGGTATATTTCCACTCTTCGTGTCTTTTGGTAGGAAAATCAAGTTGGCCAAGCGATTGTGCAAACTGCTCACCTTGTTTTTGAAAATCGCTGTTTGCCCTGCCATTCTGAGCGGCCTTAAACTCGGTATATTGACCTATTAACTGATCTTTATATTCTTTTGGAGTCATTCAGCTTATTTTATTGGGCCGGTGTCAGTTCTTCTTTTATCCAGTCGTATCCTTTTTCTTCAAGCTCAAGCGCCAGGCTTTTATCACCGCTTTTCACAATTTTGCCTTTGTATAGCACGTGTACAAAATCGGGCACTATGTAGTTGAGCAACCTTTGGTAGTGGGTTATCACCACAAAGGCATTTTTTTCATTCCGCAAGGCATTTACACCATTTGAAACCACTTTGAGTGCGTCAATATCCAAACCTGAATCGGTTTCGTCCAATATGCCCAATTTGGGTTCCAACATGGCCATTTGAAAAATTTCGTTCCGCTTTTTTTCGCCGCCTGAAAAACCTTCGTTTACCGAACGGTGCAAAAACTGTGGATCCAAATCAACCAAGGCCGCTTTTTCTTTGATCATTTTCAAAAATTCGTGCGGCTTCATGGGGTCCTGACCGTGGTGTTTTCTTTTGGCATTGATGCAAGCTTTCATAAAGTTGGTGTTGCTCACGCCGGGGATTTCCACGGGGTATTGAAAGGCCAAAAACAAGCCTTCTCTGCTTCTTTCTTCGGGTGAAAGCTCAAGCAAATCAATGCCATCGAACTGCACTGAACCTTGCGAAATTTCGTAGTCGTCTCTGCCGGCCAATACGGAAGCCAGGGTGCTTTTGCCCGAGCCATTGGGCCCCATTATGGCGTGTACCTCGCCGGGTTTTACTTCAAGGTTGATGCCTTTCAGAATTTCGTTTCCTTCTACTGATGCGTGTAAGTCTTTTATGCTTAACATGTTGAGATTGATTCTTTAGATTTTAAATATTACCCTACGCTGCCTTCAAGGCTTATGGCCAAAAGTTTTTTTGCTTCTACGGCAAATTCCATAGGCAGCTTGTCCAATACTTCTCGGCTGAAACCATTTACTATCATAGCGGTGGCTTCTTCGGGATCAAGGCCGCGCTGCTGACAATAGAACATAATGTCTTCACCAATTTTTGAGGTGGTGGCTTCGTGTTCTACATTGGCGGTTTTGTTATCAATTTCAATATAGGGGAAGGTATGTGCCCCGCATTTGTCGCCAATGAGCAATGAATCGCACTGACTGAAATTCTTTGCATTTTCGGCGCGGTTCATCACCCTTACAAGCCCGCGGTAAGAGTTTTGGCTTACCCCGGCTGAAATACCTTTTGATACAATGCGGCTTTTGGTGTTTTTGCCAATGTGTATCATTTTGGTTCCGGTGTCGGCTTGTTGGTGGTTGTTGGTCACGGCCACGCTGTAAAACTCACCTATTGAATTGTCGCCGGTAAGTAGCACCGATGGGTATTTCCAGGTAACGGCACTGCCGGTTTCCACTTGCGTCCACGATATTTTAGAGTTTGGACCTTTGCATATACCCCGCTTGGTAACGAAGTTGTAAATACCTCCCTTGCCTTCCTTGTCGCCGGGATACCAATTTTGTACGGTGCTGTATTTTATTTCAGCATCGCCCAGGGCTACCAGTTCTACCACGGCAGCGTGCAGTTGGTTCTCGTCGCGCATGGGTGCGGTGCAACCTTCAAGATAACTTACATAAGCCCCTTCGTCGGCCACAATCAAGGTGCGCTCAAACTGACCCGTATTTTGCGCATTGATGCGGAAATAGGTGCTGAGCTCCATGGGGCAGCGCGTGTTTTTGGGGATGTAAACAAATGATCCGTCGCTGAAAACCGCCGAATTGAGTGCTGCAAAAAAATTGTCGTTGGTGGGCACTACCATGCCCAGGTATTTTTTTATAAGGTCGGGATGGTTTTGAACCGCCTCGCTTATGGAGCAGAATATTACACCGGCTTCAGCAAGCTTTTCTTTGTAGGTGGTTTTTACCGAAACGGAGTCGATAACCGCATCTACTGCCACACCGGCCAATATTTTTTGCTCTTCAAGGGGTATTCCCAACTTGTTGAATGTATCGAGCAACTCGGGATCTACTTCATCAAGCGAGCCCAATTTTTCTTTGGGCTTGGGTGCTGCGTAGTAGGAGATGGATTGGTAATCAATTTTCGGGTATTTTACGTTTGACCACTCGGGTTCCTTCATCTGCTGCCACTTCTTAAAAGCTTCCAAACGCCAGTTGAGCATCCACTCAGGTTCGTTCTTCTTAGCTGAAATGAAGCGGATGGTACTTTCGTCGAGCCCAACCGGTGCAAACTCTTGTTCTATGTTGGAGGTGAATCCGTATTTGTATTCCGAGGAAGTTACTTCATCAAGTATTTTATCGTTGTCTCTGCCGCTCATTTATGCGTTTTCTGAGTTCTACCTTATTTAGAATCATTTCAAACAACAAAGGTATTACTTTAAAGTTCACACCATAATCTAAGGCCTTTAAATTGCAATGGGCGGCGGTGCTTTGCCAACCCTGCCTGAAACCATAAATGGCCGCCAGCACACTTACCGACTTTTCGGGCACGATTACCTGATTTTGCAAGCTGAACTTTATAACAACAACCATTTCTATGAATAACCCAAGGTAGTGACATACCAATGGAAAGAAATGCAACTTTCAGCATAAAGTCTATTGCCATGAAAACGAATGGTGCCTTTCTTTCAGCTATTCCCAAGTGCCCTTCTGGGGTGGTTTTGCCACCTTAGTCAGCTAATTCAACCGGGTGTGTAGCCACCCACTGGGGTATTCAGGTGTCCGCCTCAGGGAACAAAACATTGGAAATATGTAAAGAATAAAAACTTCAGGTCTTTTGACAATCAATTGTTTAAGCTGCTTTACAAGGTTTTTGCTGAAAGCGGCAATTAAATAAGCTGCTTTGTATCCAAGCGTTCTTATTAGTTTTTAAGAACACCCATTTAACAACTGATTTACAGCACATTAAGCCGCTCATTGAAAGAACTTTAAAATGAAAGTAAGGAAGGGCTTTCATAATCAATCGGGCTTTATGAATTAGGAAAAACGAGCCATTGACAATTATGCCAAAGCGGCCTAAAGGGGCTTATATTAATAATTCACCCCAATAAGCTAAGTGCATACAACCATTACATTGCGATAAAAGTCTTAATATTGACATTTGATTTTAGAAAAGATTAACATCAGACTTAAAATATGCTATGATGCACAAATCACTCCCACTCCTACTCTTTTTCATGGCTGCATTTTCGTTTACGGGAAAATCGCAGTGCAGCTATGTAGCCCAGCCGGGCCCCACCGATGGCATTGATGCCGTTTGCCACAGATACCCCCTGTGCGGAACAGCCAATGCCCCTTGCGATACCACCAACCGATCCACATCAAAGCACATTTATGCAGCTGCCAAACAATTGGGCGGTGTGGTGCGGGTTATGCGCTCTTTCGTAAAATTTGATTTATCAGATTTTGGGAAAATTGATGCAACGGCACTTCCCAACAGCGCTACGCTCAACCTTTATTACTACCGCAATGCGCTGAGCGGCGATGAGCACCTGATGCCCAGCGACAATGCATTTTATATAGAAAGAATAGTTACCGACTGGAAAGACGACACCATCAGGTGGGCTTATCCTGCAGGCACAGGCAACCTGCGCATGCCTGAAGTAACCAAACTGACCGGAACAGCCAACCAGATTCTGGTTCCGCCAACCGGCACGCCTACCAAAGATGTAACCATTGATATGACCGATATGGTGCGATTTTGGCTTGAAAATCCCGACAGTAATTTCGGTTTTAGAATACGCCTTGTAAACGAAACCACCGAACGACAAGTGCACTTTTGCAGCAGCGACTACGACGATGCGCAATACCGACCCAAATTGAGTATTGACTTTCCTACGGTAATAGCAAGTGCCGGTGTTGATACCCTCGTTTGCGCAGGCAGTTCTATAAGATTGCAAGGTTCAGGCGGTGCCCAATACAAGTGGACACCCGTAACCTCAGGTGCCGATATTCTCTCAAAATACGATATACCCAACCCCATTTTAAAGTCAACCAAAGCGCAAACTTTTGAGGTGGAAGTGAAAATAGGAAGCTGCTCAGACAAGGATCAGGTTTTTATTGACTATGATGTACCACGTCCGGCCAAGATTAGCAAACCCGCCAACGATACTTTTCTCTGCCCCGGCGAAAGCATACAACTGGAGGCAGCTGGTGGTACTTTTTTCAAGTGGTCGCCATCAGATGTGCTTAATGCCGATGACATAACGAGTCCCATTTGCACACCCACCGAGAGCGTGATGATTTATGTAAGCACCAACTCGGCAGGCGATAAGTGCCCGGGCAAAGACTCGGTATATATTGAAATGAAAGACATGACAGTGGCTTCACTTAGTTTCCACGACACCACCATTTGCAAAGGCGATTCGGTGCAGGTTGTGGCTACAGCGGGCAAAGGTGCTACCTTTTTGTGGAGCCCGGCCGATAGTGTAAACGATGCCAAAATTGCCAACCCCATAATATATGTACGCGGAACCACACAACTGATTGTGAAAATAGAAGATGTGAATGCCTGCCCCGTGCAAGACACCATAGTGGTGAAAGTGGTAGAAAGTGTAGCCGTGGATGCGGGTAGCGACATGACCATTTGTGCCGGGGATACCATAGAGCTCAATGCAAAAGGAACCGGTACTTTTTCGTGGAACAATACAGAATCGCTGAGCGACCCATTCATAGCCAACCCCAAGGCATTCCCATACCAAACCACCACTTATGTGCTCAAGTTATCGGGTTCAAGCTGCGTAGGAACTGACTCGCTTACCATAACCGTAAATCCGCGGCCCGAAATAACCGCCACTGATACCGAACAAACCGTTTGCGCGGGCGATGAAGTAACCCTTTCGGCCACGGGAACATCATTCTATTGGTGGAACACAGGTGAGTCGTCAGACAAAATCATCATTAAAATTGACGACCCCAACAAAACACAAGTCTATAAAGTAGTGGGCAACGATGGCGCCTGCGAATCAGATACCATTTACTTCAACATCACTTCTCAGCGCTGCGGTGCACCTTATGTACTGATGCCTAAATTTTTCTCACCAAATGGCGACGGAATCAATGATTATCTGATAGTCAAAGACATAAGGAAGTACGAAAACGAAATCATTATCATCAACAAATGGGGTGATATTGTTTACCGAAAAAGCAACTACGACAACCGCTGGGACGGTACCTACAACGGCCAACAAGTGGCTGAAGACACCTACATGTATATAGTACGTGTGAAAGTAGAAAACGACTGGAAAGAAGAAAAAGGAACCCTAACCATACTAAGAACAAGGAACTAATGATGAAATTTACAAAACTCCTGCCCCTGGCCTTGTTTACCATTTTGTCCTTTTATGCAAAGGCACAAAACCCGTTAATCAGCCAATACTACCTCAACAACTATATTCTCAACCCATCATTAGCCGGTATCAACGGACAATTGTCGGCTCTGGCAGCTTATCGTCAGGGATTTATTGGTTTTGATGGCGGACCGCAAACCCAAATGCTCTCATTTGAAACGCCTTTCAAGGAGCAAAAATTTGGTATTGGCGGCTACTTGATGAATACCACCATTGGTCCGCAACGACGCACAACGGTACAAGCTTCTTATGCCTACCACATGCACCTTGCCGACGACATTAATATATCATTTGGTTTGGGTGTGAATTTGTGGAACACCGGCATGGACTTCTCAATGCTCGACGATCCCTTGTTTAACAACAACGACCCGGTATTGCTCAACCAAAATACCAATGCCACCTCGGTTGACTTCAATGGCGGACTTACCTTCTCAACCACCAACTTTTACACCAGTTTCAGCTCAATGAACCTGGCGCAAACTGCCAATAAATTCAATGGCAACGACGGTGCTATTTTTACCAACGCCCGCCACTATTATTGGTTAACCGGATTTAAAATACCCATAGTAGATAGTGTTTGGAATTTTGAGCCTTCATTTCTCATCAAATACGCCTACGGAAACTCGCCGCAAGCCGATTTGAATGCCCGCTTCCTGTATAAGGATTTCCTTTGGTTTGCTGCATCGTACCGCGCTCGCTACACAGTGGTAGGCGCTGTGGGTGTGCGGGTTAAAGACATGATTGATGTGGGATATTCTTACGACCACCACGCCACACCAATCAACTATTTTGGCGGCCCAAGCCACGAGATTACCATAAAATACACCTTGGCCAAACCAAAAGAACCTACTGTTGACACCAACGTAATAGCCGACATTGACTTGTACGATACCACCAATGTGGACACCACCGCAGTGGTAGAAGAAGTGGAAGACAGCACTACCGAAGTGGCAGAAGTGGATTCAGCAGCAATAATGGCCGAAGCCAAAGACAATGAATACAAGCAACTGATAAGTGAAGGCGATCAGGCATTTGAAACCAAAAACTGGCCCGAGGCACGCAAAAAGTACAACGAAGCCTTGTTGATAAAACCGGAAGAAGTATATCCGAAAAACCAACTACAAGCTATAGACACTGCCGAAAAAGCGGAACTTGCCAAATTGACCGAAGAAGAAAAGGCCAAGAAAGCGGCAGAAGAAAAAGCCAAGCTTGAAGCCGAAGCCAAAGCGAAAAAAGAAGCTGAAGAAGCTGCCGCCAAAAAGGCCGCCGAAGAAAAAGCCCTTGCTGAAGCCGCTGCCAAAAAAGCTGCCGAAGAAAAAGCCGCTGAAGAAGCCAAGAAAAAGGCTGCCGAAGAGGTGGAAGTGAAAGACGTAAACGGTGTAGCAGTTGAAAAATACGACAATGCCAACCCATACAACTACGTGATTGCCGGTTCATTCGGAAGCTTTGCCAATGCCCTGAACTACCGCGACGAACTGATAGCGAAAGGCTACAAAGCCGATATATTGGAGCACACCGACCGTGGTTTCTACCGCGTGAGTTTGTACAAAACATTGGATAGCACCGAGGCAGAAAACATGAAGAAAAAGCTGCGTACCGACCTCAACAACCCGAATATTTGGGTGCTTGAAGGCCACAAATACTCAGAAGACGTGAAAAAGCTTGAAGCCAAGGAAGCCGCCGAAAAAGAAGAAGCGAAGCAACAACCGGTTATCAAGCGAAGTGTGGATGTACAATACAAAGAAGAAAAAGGTATCAGACTTGAAGTACTTGATGCCACCAACAAATACTACCACATTGTTGCCGGTTCGTTTGGCAGCCTGGACAATGCGGTGAAACAGCGCGACAGCTACAAAGCCAAAGGTTTCGACGCCAAAATATTGCTCGACAAAGACAAGAACCTCTACCGTGTTGCCTTGTTTAGCAGTCTTGATGCAGCCGAAGCACGCAAGGAATTGGTGAAACTACAAGCTTCTGCCGATCCTTCACTTTGGATATTGAAAAAGT
>WGNN01000036.1 GCA_016124515.1 bacterium | reverse complement strand
TCTTTTTCGTTCTCTTGTTGAAAAATACCCTGCGTAATGCGGTGCACGGTTGATTCAAATCGACGGGCTTTCTCAAGCTTTTCCAGCTTGCCTTTTTGGTCGGTTACATCAAGCGTAATACCAAAAATTGCTTCTTCCTCATCGTTAAGGTTAATAACCGTTTTGGTGGCTTGTAGCCAAACGTACTCACCCGATTCGAGCCTGTATTTTCTAAAAGGGCTTTTTTTCGATTCGCCGGAGGCATATACCTCTTCATCGTGGCTGATGTGTTCATGAGCCATTTGGTGGTCAAACAAATCAAAATCGGTCTTCCCAACTATTTCCTCAATGTTTTTCCCTAAAAATTTTGCAAAAGCCTTGTTTGCGTACTTATACACTCCCCTCCTGCTTTTCACATACACAATGGACGGAAAATTGTGGTAAATACTCTTAAAATCCAATTCGTGATCCTTTAATGCAGTGCCAAAGATATATGTTTGGCCGACAGTATTTACCGATTTGGCTGCATATTCAACCAAAATAAATCGACTTGTTTGGCAATGGCTTGCTTTTATTTGCCAAAACCAAGGTTACCTTACCGCTTAGGCTACATCAATGCACAACAAAACAACAAACCATGAAATTGAAACTTACCGTCCGCTTGTTTCTAACATTTTTATTGGCCGTGATGCTGAGCCACTGCGCCACCGAAAGCCAAATGAAGGCGGCATTTGAACCAACCTTTGAACAATTTGACCTGCCCTACCAAACCTTTGTTATAAACAATGAAATGGGCGCCACACTTGAATTGGCCAACGGCACCATCATTACAATTCCGGCAAATAGTTTTACCGATGTTGATGGAAACGTTATTTCCGGCGATGTGACACTTAACTACCGCGAAATGCACGATTTGGAAGACATTATTATTTCGGGCATACCCATGCACTTTGCTGAAAATAATGAAAGCGGACACCTGAAAACGGCTGGTATGATAGAACTGAAGGGCAAAGCAGCCAATGGAGAAGACATTAAAATTGCCGATGGAAAAAATATAGCTTTTGAAATGCCATCAAAAGTGGATGAAAAGGGGGTAGATTTTTACCGATTGGATGACAATACGGGGGAATGGATAAAAGAAGGGAAACAAACCGAAACACCTGATGAAAACTACGCCCGATTGAAGGACAGCCTGGAAAAATACAGCCAGGTAAAGCAGCCGTTTAAGCCCAAAAAATACAACAGTTCTACTCCGGTTGTACAATTTAAAAGCTTGAACCGCATGGGCAATTTGCAATCGATAAACAAAGCCGTATGGCAATATGCAGGCACCGCCGAAGCCGAAAATCCATTTAACAACGAAGACTTTGTGAATGACAATTATAAAATTGTTCGCAATGAATTGATAGACAAAGAACTGAATATACTTGAAGTGGAAATGGTTTTTAAAGAAAAAAAGCGCAGCGAAAACAGCGGGTCTGATACCATGAGGGTAGGCAAACCCAAAACTTTAATTACATGGTTTGCACCCGTTTTTAGCAATAGTGAATTTGAAAAAGCCATGAACGACTATGCTGATAAAGAAGCTGTTTTTTTAGAAGCACAGAAAAGGGCCATGGAATATCAAAAATTAGTTGATCAAACAGCAAGAGTTGTACGTTCATTTACCATCAATAATTTCAGTGTTTATAATTGCGATATTTTCATGAAATACGCTTCAGAAGAAGTGCCTTTGGAAATAGTTTCGAATGATGAGAAATATACCGGACAGGCCAAAATGTTTGCCATATATGGCAGCGGCAAAACCAAATCTATTTTGCCATTTGATTTTGTAGGTTCAAAGCCCAATAACTTCAGAATAATAGAAAATCAGAATGTAGTGCTGTTGGCCGTACTGCCCGGTGATGAAGCAGTGAAAATAGACAACGAAGCCATCGCAAAAATGCTCACTTCGGAAGGCAAAGTAGTAATAAACATTGCAAATGCCAAGCTTATTGGCAATCCGGAAGATTTGTCAAACCTTACCGCAAGTTTATAAAAAGTGAGGGCTACATTCATCATCATATTTCTCATCTCCGTTTTTCACGGTATGTGCCAAAACCCTTTATTTTCGGTACGATTGAACAACAAATGGGGATTTGTAAACACACAAGGAACTGTGGTAATACAGCCAAAATACGACGCCGTTGGTGAATTTGGGCAGTATCCTTTTGCCGAGTTTTTACTGAATGGAAAACTTGGACTGGTGAATGCAAACGGAGATGAGATTTATTTTGACAATATAAACGAAATAAAAATAATAGATAGTAGCTTGCTCGCCCTGCGCCGCGACACCCTTTGGGGCCTGTACACTGCCAATGGCAAACCGCTACTTGATGCCAAATATTCTAAAATTCACAAAGATGCCAATGGCTTGTTGCAGGTAACAATAGGCGATTCGACTGGGCTTAAAAAACCTGATGGAAGTACCTTGCGCGCCACCAAATTTCTCAGCGTCCATTGTTTTTCAAAAACTGCCTATTTTGCCCAATCCATCGATTCTTGCTTTGTTTTTACCGTTGATGGACAAACCATAAAAAGTGCTCCCCTGGGCACCTATACGCCTTTTGATTATCCCGTTTGCATCTATACCGAGGGCGACACTGAGTATGCGGTTAACATAGAAAATGACAAGCAATCGGGTACGATGGAGCGGATAAAACGCCTGGAAAACAGCGACTTTTATATACTTACATCTTCCACAGGCGAAGAACTTTTCCACCCCGAAAAGGGCACTATTTTCAGCAGCCGATTTGATATAAAATGTCGGCGATTTATTACCAATAAATATTTGGTTACCGCAAGCATTTACAACGGACTCATAGATGAAAATGGCAACATAGTTCTGCCGTTGGAATTCAACCGGATAGAGTTGGTAAAAAACAAATATATAGTTGTAAAAAACGGACTATACGGCATATACAGCAGCACGGGCAAATTGCTAACTCCTTGCAGCTACAGCTATATTAGAGAAGATGAAAGGTCGGGCTTTTTTGTTTTGCATCTGTCGGGATTAATTGGTGTATCAAAACCTGATGGCAGCTATTTATTACCTCCCGCTTTCAGCGAACTGGAAATTGAAAGCACACAAATAAGGGGGCGTTCAGGATCGGAATTGGTTTTTTACGACCTTGACAAAAACTATAATGTGGCCGACCGCTATTTGTTTAAAAACGTGAAAACCATGTACCTGAACGACGAAACGAGCCTTAAACCAAGCAAGTACCAACCCAGCGCCATGCCAAAGGCACTCAACTTCGGCTGGTTTCGTTCGCTCAATAACGGACTTTACGGATTCAGAAGAAGCGATAGCTCTTTAAGACACGCACCAACCTTTTATGAAGTAAAGCATTTTAAAAACTGTCAGCTCACAATAACTGAACAAAGCAAAGACTCAAAAGAAAAAATAAAGGTGCTTGATGACTATTATTACCAAAACAAAAAAAGTGCCTTGGCTTTTACAGAAAACGGCAACTACCTGCTTACCCCTAAATATTGGCATATTTTTCCGTCAGAACTCAGAGATTCTACCTGCAACTATATAAAAGCCTTGCGCTTTGATGGCAAAACACAGATAGTATTCAGAAACGGGCAGGTTGACAAAACAACTTATGAGTTTGTTGACACCCTTGTAGAAGGCTTTGCCCGCTACAATTTGGGTGGACATGTGGTGGTTTCAGAAGAAAAAAATTATAAAACCAATCTTTTCACCCGCCTTGCCTACCGACATTATATGGGTATTGACTCAAACCAAAATGGACAGGCCAATCGCTTTGAGTGCTTTAAAAAATTTGTTAGAGTTGATTATGGGAAATGGGGATTTTTGGCAAAGGACGGAAGCAAGGCCATAGAAGCTAAATTTGACTTCGTTTATCCTTTTTACAAAGGGGCTGCTATCGTTCGCTACAAAAATAAATGGGGCGTTATCAACACAAAGGGCGATTTCATTATAGCTCCCGAGTTTTACAATATCGATCGAATTGAGCGCAATGGCAAGGTTTTCTTCCATGTTTTCAAACCGGAGCCGCGGTTTGGAATTATAGACACCACCGGCGATATTAAAATATATCCCGAATTTTTAAAAGCGGGTAATTTCTACAAAAACAAGCTGGCAGTAAAAATAAAAAGCGGTTGGACCTATCTCGACTCTAACTTTTTTGCTTTCTCCGCCCCTAATTACCAAGCGCTCAGACCTTTTTCAAATGGCAGAGCAGCCGTACAACTCAATGGCAAGTGGGGCTTCATTAGCCCATCAGGCACCGAAGTAGTGCGCTGTATCTATAATGAAGTGAGCGAATTCAACAGCCAAAGAGCCTGGGTAAACCACCACGGCAAATGGCAAATTATTGATGAAAATGGCCAATATATTTCAGAAGAAACATTTAACAAACCCACCGGTTTTTATAAAAATGTGGCTTTTGCGCAGCCCGAAAATAAGGACCGTTTTGGCTTGATAAACAACAAAGGCGAATACCTGATAAAACCCATTTTTGACAATGTAAGCCCGTTTAATAAATATGGCGTGGCGGTGGTTGAAAGAAAGCAAAAAGTGGCATTGCTACACTACAGTGGCACTTTTGTTACTGATTACCAATTTGATCAAATTGACTCATTTTCATGTGGATGGGCATTTGCAACGGCAGGAAAAGAAAGCTATATCCTGCATGTAAGTGGCCGCAAACATTTAATTTCAAGCGAATACTACGAAAAAACGCCCTTTAGTTGTTGTGTGGCTCGTGTAAAACGCAATGGCTATTATGGATATATTGATACTAGTGGCAATGAAATAATAGCATGCAAACTCAGCAAGGCGCGAATCTTTTCAGAAGGTCATGCATTTGCCAAACCACAAGGCGGCAGAAATACCTGCTACAACACACAAGGTCAGGCGGTATTTAATTTTGGCGGCTGGCCGGTTTATGATTTTAAAGAAGGGCGGGCAATTTTGCGATATAAAGGCCGCAGTTATTATATCAATACGGAAGGCCGTATTTTATTCAATACAGGTTACAAAAAAGCCTTGCCATTTTCTCAACAAGTCGGTCGCGTGAAAGTGGGCAAAAAGTGGCAGCTAATCAACCGCCACGGCCACCCATTAAATGCTCCTAAATTTGTGAAAATCAAAAACTTTAACGGTCCTTATGGTATTGTTAAACGCAGCGGAAGCTATGGTTTGTTTAGGGCAGATGGCAGCCTTGTGTTGGATGTAATGTATGACGAAATGAACTTGGTAAACAACCGTTATTTTTTGGTTTCGGTGCAAGACCGGGTAGGCCACTACGACCTTGACAACGGTTGGATTTGGCAACCTGCCAAATAGCGCGGGGACATGAGAAATAATTTGTTACAAATTCTAGATTTTATAAGCAACGAATGGTCATGAAACATGGGCAACTTTGCTAAATTGCCACGCGAGCCAATAAACTCGACCCGATGCTACAACTCAACAAATCGGTTTTTGACCGCTTTCCTGAAATAAAAACCAACAGGCTAACCCTGCGCGAAATAACCCCCAATGATGCCCGGGAAATTTATGAAATCCGCAAAAACAGCAGGGTGAACCAATTTATTGCCCGGCCCGAAATGGACACCCTGACAAGTGCAGAAAAACTTGCCGAACAAACGCAAAAGGCATTTTACGACCAAAAAGCCATAGGATTTGCAGGGGTGCTCAGAGACAAGCAAAAACTAATAGGAAGCTGCGGTTTCAATCGCATAGATTTTAACAACCTGCGCGCCGAAATTGGTGGGGAGCTGAAACCCGAATATTGGGGCAAAGGCATTGCTGCTGAAGCATTTGGAGCTATAATAAACTTTGGATTCACTCAGTTGCAATTGCAGGCGGTAGAAGCTTGGGTTCAACCCCTTAACCGCGGCGCTACGCATTTGCTTACGGCCAACGGATTTGAAAAAGAAGGGCATTTTAAAGACTACATCTACTTCAACAGGCAATTTATTGATATAGTCGTTTATGTGCTGCATCGCAAAAACTTTAATGCATTTAGCCATATAAACAGCTAAAAAGGATAGCCAATACCAAAGTTGAAACGGATGATATTCTGGAATTTTTCGGTGCCGTAAATCTCTTTGGGAAACCACTTGTTGGCACTTGCCGAAGGGTCGCGCAGGGGAAAACCCAAGTCGCTTCTGAACACAAAGTAGGTAAAATCGAAGCGGAAACCCAGCCCACCGGCCACGGCAAACTCCTTGTAAAAACGGTTCCACTGCCACTCGCCGCCCGGCACCTGAAAGGTATTGTGCGGATTGTTCCAAATATTGCCTGCATCGGCAAAAAGGGCCATTTTCAATAGGTTTGAAACCGAAAAGCGGTATTCAAAATTGCCTTCAAGTTTTATATCTCCCGAGTGGAAATAGATATAGTTTTGGTTGTCGCTCACCGCTTTGTAGCTGCCCGGCCCCAACCTGCGCACACCCCAGCCGCGTATGCTGTTTGAGCCACCTGAATAATACCTTTTTTCAAATGGCACAGAGTTGGGCGTATTGCCAAATGGATAAATCATCCCCACATAGGCGCGGTAAACTATTTCGTTGTTCCAAAAGGTTTTTTGGTGAAACCTGAAGTCATAATCGCCTTTGGCAAACTGAAAGAAATGCAGGTCGAGAAAAGTACGTTGGTAGGTTTTTGACAGCTCGCCCTGCACCGGTGTGCCAAAAATTTTACTCCCTACATAAAACACGTTTCCAGCCAGTTCTATAATATTGGCTGTTATTTCCAGGTAATTTCTTTTGCTGCCAATTACTTTGTTGGTATAATAAAATCCCCAGCGGCTGCCCGCTATGGTGTGGTTGTCAAACAAATTGCTCAGGTATAAATTCACCGAAGTGTCGAGCAGCGTTTTAAACCTTTCGCTGCGTATTTCGGTGCTTATAAGGTTAAAATCAATGGGAAGAATGTAGTGTTTAAAACGACCTTTTTCAATGAGATAACCTGCGGCAATATTGGCAGTGTATCGGCTAAAATCGGGATTCGATTCATAATAGGCATTGAGCGATAGGGTACTTTGGTCTATTTCGTTGCGCATATCTATGGGCATGAGCCTTGCCAAAAAAGGTTTGGCAAAATAATAGGAGTTACTCAGGCTCAGTTCGTTGTTCGATGCCACTTTGGGATAGTAGTTCAAGCTGATTTCTGATGAGGCGCGCAGCCTTGTTTCCATTTGTATCCCTTTTTTCAAAAAATTGTTGTCCTTAAAGGTAAAAGAGCCCGCCATACCGTAGAGTCGCCCATTGAAACTAAGTCCTTGTCCATTTTGCTCCGAGGTAATTGCCTCGGTCTGAAACTGTATTTGGTACTTGGTATATGGCGAAAGTATGACCTGCAAGTTGAGAATAGCCGTATCAGATGACACGCTGTCTCTCAAAAAACGCACGTCCACGTATTGGTACATTTTTATTTTCCGCAAGTTTTTCAGCGACTCCTGCATATCCGCTTCCCTGTACAAATCGCCGGGCATTAGCCGCATGGAACGCAGCAAAAGGTCATCAATATAGGCATTGCCATAGCCCGTTCTGCTCACTTTTTCGGCAAGCAACACGCTGTTGGTATCAAGCTCATCTTTGTTGCTGAATTTTATGGTGCCAATGGTATATACCTTGTGCCTTTTGTAGAGCCCCGGGTTTTTAAGTCCTATGCTCACGTCAATTTTATGATTTCCAAGGGTTGAGTCCAAATCAAAATACACGTATTCTCTACTGAAATCATAATAGCCGTGGTTTTTGAGCAGGTTCAGAATACGCTCCCTTTCGTCAATGAGCATGGTACTGCTAAAGGTTTTCCCCTTTTTTACCAAGCTGTTGTTTTTGTCGGCTTCCAGTATATTGTATATATCATAGTCTTCAATATTGCGCGAGACATCGTTGATGGTGTATGCCTTGTTTCTCGACACAATATATTCCACCTCGGCTTTGCGTTTCCGCAGGCCCTTTATTTTTACTTTGGCCGTAACCTTGGCATTAAAATATCCATTGTTTTTGAGGTAAGATTCCAGCTTATCCACCGTATTTTGGGTCCCTTCTTCGGTATAATATGAGGGCGCTTCCCAAATGGTATTTTGCTTGCTGTGCTTGTTGCGCCACTTTTCGGTCAGGTACCAATTGCGGGTTCGCACACGCCAAATACCAAATATCTTGGTATTCGTTTTTTCTTCAACCAACTCCATCATTTGGTCTTTGTGCGCACTCGGCGCACCTTTTACTGTTACTTTCGTAACCAATTGCTTGCCATTGGGCACGTGGCGGTACACCGTGCACGATGCCATTTGAAACACAATGGCCACCAACAGTAATATTCTTAAATGGAGTATAGTCAAGTAATTTCTAAAAATCAGGTCAAACTTATCAAGTCGCTTGCTATTAAAAAATACAGGCTCAAAAACAAATTGTTTATCGCCGAGGGCAGAAAGGTACTCAGCGAGCTATTTAAGAGTGACTATCAGGTGGAAAAATGTTGGATTACCGACACTGAAAACAAAGACCAACTACCTGATTACGTAGAGTTTACACCACAAAAAATGCTTAATGAAATTTCGCAATTGAAGCAACCGCATTTTGGTTTGGCGCTGGTAAAAATACCTGAAGAAAAAACGGAGGTGGAGGCACCGGTTTCTTTGGTGCTCGATGGCATTGCCGACCCCGGTAATTTGGGCACCATCATCAGGCTTGCCGACTGGTATGGCCTTTCGCAACTTTTTTGTATCAACCACTGCGTTGACCCATTTAGTCCGAAAGTGGTGCAAGCCACAATGGGCAGTATTTTCAGGGTACATATTTTTGAACGCCAAACTGAGCAAATAAAGTGGAAAAACAAGGTGTATGGCGCCATGCTCAACGGAACCAACCTGCACCATATAAATACATTGAACACGCCCTGCCACTTGGTAATAGGCAGCGAAGCCGATGGAATATCGGAAGAAGTGAAGGCCTGCTGCACCGAATCCATTACCATTCCGCGCTTTGGTGCTGCCGAATCGCTCAACGCTGCTGTAGCCACCGGCATTATTCTCGACAGGTTTGCCCAATTGTGCAATTCGTGAATAAATTTGAGCCGAATTGAAAGCTCGGTATTTATACTTATTGCCCGCATTAGCATTTCTGGCCTTTGCCCTGCTGCAACTGGGGCAAAGCGATCCGCTTTTCTGGTTTGGTATATATATGTATTTGGCTATCTGCAATGTACTGGCGCTTATGAAACGCCTGAGCTATCTGCTTATCGTTCTGGGATTTTCGTTGCTGCTCCTGTTTATCACATCCAACTTTCCGCCCATTGAAAAATGGAGTTTGCAAACCGAAGAAGGACAACGCATTATAGGGCTCATCGTGTCGTGCAATTACATGGGTTTTCTGGGTATCATCAAGTTGTACAACGACTCGTACAAATAGCACAATCACCACCTCAGCCTGCTATTTGCCTTATTTCACTTACATTTTACGCCGCAATCGCAAACCGCATCGGCTTTTGTAGCTGAAATGAAGCAATGCATGGCATAACAAAATTTTTTAACATGAAAGTAATAAACCCCGCCCTGAAAGCGCAACAGGTAAAAGACTATTGGAATCCAAAGATTATAGCCCAACTCAATGGACAAGAAGTGAAGGTAGCGCGGCTGAAAGGTGAATTTGTGTGGCACAGCCATGCCAATGAAGACGAGCTTTTTTATGTGCTGAAAGGCGAATTGAAAATTGAATTGCGCACGGAAACATTGGCTCTTTCGGCAGGCGAAATGGTGGTGATACCACGCGGAATAGAACACCGACCCATTGCAGAAAACGAGGTGGAAGTGCTGCTTTTTGAACCCGCCGGAACCCGCAATACCGGCGAGGTGGAAAACGAACTGACCCGGCATCAACTCGACTCCATCTGATAGAAGGCGGGCTAAAAACCCAAATTTCCTTGCTTGTTTTGCAAAAAATCGCATTTTCGTAACATGAGAAAAATTGCAAGCACTTGGATCTTTCTGCTTTTCATGATGCTTTTTTGGGGCTTTTCGGTGCAGCCTGCCAAAGCTGTGGTGAGTGCCATTGATGTGGTAAGCTACAAAATAGCACTCAACCTGAGCAACCCACAAGAAGTCATTGAAGGTGAAGCCACCATATTGTTTAAAGCCATGAGCAATGGCCAAAGCGTGGTTTTTGACTTCGACTCAAAAAACGAGGACAATACAGGCATGGAAGTGCTGAAAGTAAGTTGTGGTTTTCCTGTTAAAGACTGGAAACATATTGATGATGAAATCATTATCAACTTCAGTTCGGCAATGGAAACGGCACAGGCTTATGAGCTCATTATCAAATACAAAGGAAAACCCGCCGATGGTTTGATTATTTCAAAAAACAGCTTTGGCGATCTTACGGTTTTTGGCGACAACTGGCCAAACCGGGCGCACTATTGGTTTCCGTGTATAGACCACCCGGCCGACAAAGCTTTGGTAACTTTTGATGTAAAACATCCCTCGCAATACAAAGTGGTATCGAATGGCGAATTGGTGTTGCATAAAGAATTGGCCAATGGCATAAGCCGAACCAAATACCACAGTCACGTGCCCCTGCCTACCAAAGTGATGGTGGTTGGCATGGCTAATTTTGCGGTGAGCGATAGTTGCATGGCCAACGAAGTGCCGGTAACTAGCTGGGTATATAAACAGCAGCATACCGAAGGCTTTGCCGACTATGCCGTGGCATGCGAAGTACTGAAATGGTTCAGCCACAAAATAGCGCCTTATCCTTATGAAAAGCTGGCGAATGTGCAAAGCAAAACCCGCTACGGCGGAATGGAAAATGCGGGCTGTATCTTTTATTTTGAAGGCTCGGTAGATGGCGAAAAACAGGTGGAAGACCTTATTGCCCACGAAATAGCGCATCAGTGGTTTGGCAATTCGGCAAGCGAAGCCGACTGGAGCCACCTGTGGTTGAGCGAAGGCTTTGCCACCTACCTCACCGATTTGTATGTGTTGGATCAGTTTGGCAAGGAAGCCTATAACAAACGCATGCAGGAAGAGCGGCAAAAAGCCCTGAATTTCAACAAAAAAGTGAGCCTGCCTTTGGTTGATACACTAAGCACCAATATAAACAGTATGCTCAATCCCAACGCTTACGAAAAAGGGGCTTGGGTGCTTCACATGCTGCGCAATGAGCTGGGCGACTCGGTTTTTTGGCAATGCATAAAGCAATATTACACACGCTACCAACTGGGCAATGCCTACAGCCGCAATTTTGTACATGTGGTAAATGAAGTAAGCGGAAGAGATATGCGCCCGTTTTTTGAGCAGTGGTTGCGCCGGGCGGGTCATCCAAAACTCAAAATTGTAAGCAAGCCATCAAAAGCACCAAACAAACTGACACTGAAGGTGGTACAAGAGCAAAAGGAGCTCTATACTTTCAATTTGCAAATACGTATAAAAGGGGAAGACGGAGTGCGGATGTTTGATTTGCCTGTAAACAGCAAAAGAACTACTTTCAATTTAAGCTCCGAGCTGATGATAGATTCTTGGGAGATAGACCCTGATGCCCTTTTGTTTTTCAGCTACCAACTTATTGAAAAGTAGGCGCTTATAGATTGGTTGTAACGTTTGAAAAGAGGAAGCGGTGGACTATTTTGTTCCTTGACTGTCTTCGCCTGCGCGTACATATTGGTACTCAAAGTCTTTGTCTTTGCTCGCCTGTTGGTCCTGAAAAAAATTGTTCCAGATAAAAATAAGCGCCAAAACCAAAAACACATTTACAACAACCAAAGTAAGTTCCATGAACAGACCTTGAAATTTGAAACCTTTAATCTTCTTTGACATTCCCAAGCATTTAATGGTTCAGAAAAATTTAACACTCAACAATAATTCCACAAGTAAATATTGGTGCAACTATTTATCAAAACGTCCTTTTATTACCTAAAACCTGCTCAAATCTATGCTTTTTTTGCTTCTGTACAAGTGCAGGCACTTTTAATAAATTGTTTTGTTTTTTTCACAGCTTTTCACATTTGCCAAATATGGGCTCCACGCGGTTTTAAACGTGTTTTAAATACCATGTGTAGCTACAGACAATTTGTGGTAAAAAATATTTACACCTGTATTCATTCCCGTTTTCGGAACAGCCTTCCCAAGGCTCATTTTCCACTTCCACCAAAACACAGCCACTTACATCCGATGAATACCCCATTTCATCGAATACACTTGTAAAAAACCGCTCCTGAAAAGCCTGAATTGATTTTCGAAACTTTCATCTAAGTATTGTAGTTTTTTACCGCTTATTTTCAGTTGTTTACCGAACACATTAAGACCTTCGTCCCATCAAAAACAACTAAACACGAGGTCATGATGAAAAAGGTACTCTTAGCAACTACAATTACCTGCCTGATGGCATTGATAGCACAGGCAGGTGAAATAAAAGGTGGATTTGCCACCTGGACACAAGCGGGCAATGAAGCTACCTCCCACCAAAGTGGAAAAACATTGGAAATCAGACATTTTACTTCGGAAAACCACGGCAAAAAACCGGTTGACAACGCACTGAAAGCTGCCATTGAAAAACTGGGAGCGGAAGGCGGAACCATCATTTTGGGGCCCGGCGTATATCTGTTTAACGAAAGCATAGTGGTGCCAAGCAATGTGGTGCTACAAGGCGATGGCAACCAAACCGTGTTGGCATTCAACCTGAGCGAAGAACGCGATGCCATTGTGTTTCAAGGGCAATTGCTGCCACAGGTGTATCCGCTGGCACAGGATGCTTTGGCGGGTGACAATGTGTTGTACCTAAACAACACCAATGGCCTGGCAAAAGGCGATATTCTAAAACTTTGCTTGCCACAATCCAAGCTCACCACCTCTGATTGGGCCAAAGGCACCATTGCACAATTTGTTGAAATTCAAAACATTGAAAGCAATACCGTGATCCTGAAAGAAGCCCTGCGCCTACAACTTTCAAAAGGTGGCAAAACCCGTATAAACAAAGTACAACCGGTAGAAAACGCCGGAGTGAGCTGCTTACAAATCCTGCGAAACGACACCACCGCAAGCCAAACAAGCAACATCAAGTTCAACTACGCACACAACTGTTTTGTACAAAACACCACGAGCGAGTATTGCAATTTTGCCCATGTAGAAATTACCAACAGCCACAACATTACGGTAAGCGGATCATTTTTCAGATTTGCGAATGCCTACGGCGGCGGCGGACAAGGTTACGGCGTGTTGCTGCAATACGGATCGAGCAACTGCCTGGTAGAGAACAACATATTTGAATACCTGCGCCATGCCATGATTTTGCAGGCAGGTGCCAATGGCAATGTGCTTGCCTACAACTACAGCGTGAAACCCCATTGGGAAGAAACCCAATTGCCCGGCAATTCATCCGGCGATTTGGTGCTGCACGGCAACTACCCTTTTGCCAATTTGTTTGAAGGCAACATAGTACAAAATATAGTGGTTGACGATTCGCACGGCAAAAACGGTCCGTACAATACCTTCTTTAAAAACACCGCCGAACTCTATGGTTTGATTGTAAACCCCGGAGCCGCGGATTCGCTCAACCTTATTGGCAACCAAATAACCAACCCAAGCTTTTTGTATGGAAACTACTATGTGAGTGGCAGCGGCCACTACGAAAACGGCAATGTGGTAAAGGGCAAAATGAAACCGGAAAAATCAACCGAGATTGACGAATCATCGCTCTATCTGCAAAATGAAAGCCCGTTTATATTGCACTACAATGGCAAAAAAGCAGGCCTGAGAATAAGTGCCGAAGAGCGATATGCCACCGGCAGCTACACCACATGCACCCAGGTGAGCCAACCGCAATTGGCTTTGGAAAAACCTGAAGGCCTGCAAGCCGAACAGCATACCGTAAGCACCGGCACCGAAGAAAGCCCACTGGAGGTGAGTCTTTATCCCAACCCGGCGCATGGTTTTGTAAAAGTAAATACCAACGAAGCTGTGCTGATAACCTTTATAGATATGGAAGGAAAAACCGTGTTGCAAACCCGTATGCAACAGGTAGATGTAAGTAACTTAAAAACAGGAATATATATAGTAAGAATAGAAACGACTAACCACCGCCTCACATACCAAAAAGTGCAATTATATTAAACCCTGTAAGTGTTTTAAAAGCAGAATTTTCTTCACGGAAGCTTCAATTTGGAGGGCGAATATTTCGTCCTCCTTTGCTTTTTTTAACGCACTTTCTATCACCTGCACCACATTCAAAGGCATTAAAATCACATCACAACCGGCTTGCATGGCCAAAAATCCCGCATTGTCAATACTGCTTACCGCGCCCATGTTGAGTGCGTCGGTAAACACAAGCCCCTGAAAACCAAGGGAATCGCGCAATAAGTCTGTCACGATTTTGCGCGAACATGTGGCGGGTTGTTCGCTTGCAAAGTGGTTGTTCTTAACCGCAATATGCCCCACCATTACCGCAGGCGCCCCTTTTTGTATCATTTGGCTAAACACTTTCAGCTCTTTCATTTCGCCATCTATATACACCAATTGCTTGTGCGAATCGCCTTGCACAAAGCCGTGACCGGGAAAATGTTTCACCACCGGCAAAATGCCATCTGCCAGACTTTTACTTACAAAGGCATTTGACAACAGCAGCACTTTTTGCTCGTCGCTGCCAAAGCTTCGGTGGCCTATTACCACATTGTCGGGCGTCATATCACAAACCGGCGCGTAGTTGATGCCCACTCTCACATCGTACAGCATGGAGTCAATCAAGGCCACTGCCGAGTCAACCATGCGTTCGTTTAGCAGCTCATTGGTTTTAATAAAGGTTCCTACGTTTTTCAATTTATAGCGGATGAGCGATGGTTCCGCATCGAGGCTATAAATCAATGGAACTTGGTTGGCATTGGCTTCGTTGAGGGTCGCTCCTATCTTTTTGAAATCGCTGGCCGTGCCGCCCAGGTAGATTATCCCACCAAT
This sequence comes from bacterium, assembly GCA_016124515.1. Classification (GTDB taxonomy): domain Bacteria; phylum Bacteroidota; class Bacteroidia; order CAILMK01; family JACPUW01; genus JACPUW01. The sequence goes on along the minus strand of WGNN01000036.1, from coordinate 30,282 downwards.
TTTTTGCTCTTTTACCAGCTTTACCAGTTCGGTTTCGCCGGCGCCCAAGGTACCCGCCGCCACAAAAATCATTTGGCCAATGCGCTCGCGTGTGGTGAGTTGGTTGTAAACCGAGTCAACAAAGCGAAGGTCGGCAGGGTTGGGATTTGAAAAACAATCGGCAGCCAATTGGGCCTGTGCATGCGGGTTGCTAAGCGCCAACAGACACAAAAAACAAACTAAACGATACATGTGCGGCATTAAGGGCGCAAAAGTGTAACTATAAAGTCAAATAATACGAAACCGCCCTACAAATTGGTGTTCACCTTTATTTTGTTCACAAAATAGACTTTGCGTTTGCGGTCTTCGCCTTTGAGCTCGGTGTTTTTAACCGTTTGCGCTCCGTAGGCTATAAAATAATCGTCGAACCAAAAGTCTATGTAGGAGAAATAGGTAATGGTTTTCGAATTTTTTTCACCCGTTTGCATAAAGTCGTCGCTGGTGGTTTTCATTTCTTTGCCGCTAAACGACACGGCTTTCATGTTTATTGAGTTTCCATCTACGTACACCATTTTTATGGCTTCCTGCTTGTTGAGCGCTACCGAAATAAATTTTTTCTCATAAAAAGGTTTGTAAAACGGATCCATTTTAAAGCAAATGTCCCAACGCAAATAGCCACTCATATCAAACATGGCCAAAACCGCGTGCGTGTATTTAAATCCGTCAAACACGGTGCGTGTATTGGTGGTGGTTACTACACGGCCATTTACAGTAGAAGTGCTGGTGTACGTTTCGGTTCGGTAGGTTGGGTAGTAGGCTTCGCCAAGAAACAAATAGCCTTCATCGGTAACAATAATATGGTGCATAGCCATGAGGTAATGCAGGTCGTAATCCTTTCCCTTGGCCATTTTTCGGTCGCGCTTTTTCTCAATCTTGTTCGCTTTGTTTTCAGGCAGGTAATCCAGAAAATTCTTCAAATCAAGGAACGAATGAAACCTGATAAAGTCGAGTTTGCCATTGCTTCCTTTGGCAAAAAACAATCCCGTGGCCCAACTTGAGTTTCTATCACTGTAGGTGCCGGTAAATATGTAGCTGTTTCCGTCAATTTTGGTAGCCGACACGTTCACCAGGTTTTCTTCAATATCGGTGCTGAGCGGAAAAACCTGTGGTTTGCTGCTGTTGTTGTTCAGTATCAGCGAGAAGTATTCGCTTTCTTTTTTGCTTTTTGAGCCCTTCACCATCACCATTATTTCTTCATCATCTTCCATAATTTCTACATTGCCCAGCGAGGTTCTTTTGGCGCTAAAGCCCGGAATCATAATAGGAATTATGGTCGATTTGTCGTTTTTCAGGTCAACCCTAAGCAAGTGGTTATCGCCCTTTACACTCACAACCAAATAAGCCAAATCGCCCAGAACCACAAACTTGGTTACCACCGATTTTTTCAAAAGTCGGCCCCCCGAACGCTCAACATGCATGTCTTCAAGACGCAGTTTTATGATCAGAAACTCGTATTTGCGGTTTTTGAAAAGCAGGTACAAACAATCGTCGGTTTTGAAACGATCAGAAAAATAAAAGTCTTTATCAAGCTTGAACGAGGAAGAAGGTCCCAGCCGCAAGTCGGTGTTGTAGGCATCAAATTTCCACTCTTCCTGCCCGCCTTCTGTGCCTTTCTTTTTGGCCAACAACAAAAAACCCTTATCGTCAAATGGTATTATTTGTTCCCCTTCATAGTCATCTTTCAACTCTATTTCAAGTCGGTCTTCGTATTTCACTTGCGCCATCAACCATGTTTGTAGCAGGCACAAAGCCAATATTACCAATGATATTTTTTTCATTTCTCTGAATTATGGTCGCAAATTATCGGCAACATACCTTTGTAGCTCAAAAACTTTTAGACAATTCTGATTAGCCGGGAAATCAGCGCTGATAAAAGCAGTTTTTTTGCAGCGTGAAAGCGCATCCTCTATATCAGGAAATAAGAAAAAACATCCACATTGCTATTCCAGTCATTATCGGACAGGTGGGGCACATGGTCACACAGCTGTTTGACACCCTGATGGTGGGACAATTAGGGGCACAGCAACTTGCCTCCGCCTCTTTTGCCAATGCGGTATTTGCCTTGTTGCTCGTGTTTTCCATTGGCGTGGTTACCGGCATTACTACGTTAACCGGCAATGCCTTCGGCGCCAACGACAAGGGGGCATTGAGCCAAATTGCGGGCAATGGATTTTGGTCAACCCTACTGTTTGCCCTGCTTTTGTGTGGTGCTGCTTTGCTGGCCAAGCCCTTGTTTTACCACATGGGGCAACAAGTAGAAGTAGTAAACAACTCACTGAGCTACTTTAATTTACTGGCTTTTTCTCTCGTTCCCTTGGTGGGTTTTCTCAGTCTCAAACATTTTTACGACGGCATGGAGTGGACCACACCGGGCATGTACATCAGCCTGATTGCCAATGCGGTAAATATCCTGCTCAACTATTTGTTTATTTATGGCAAAATGGGTTTCCCCGCTATGGGCATAGTAGGTGCCGGCTGGGCTACGCTTATTTCGCGCCTGCTTATGATGCTTATTGCCGTGGCCATACTGCATTTCCACCGCAAAAACATCCCTTACCGCAAGGCTTTGGTAAAAGTGAAATTTGAATGGCAACAACTCAAAAATATCTTCAAACTGGGTTTTCCCATTGGCGCTCAATATTTCTTAGAGGCTGGAGCTTTTATCCTTGCCGCCCTTGTTATAGGCACGCTTGGGTCAAATGAGTTGGCCGCCCACCAAATTGCCATCAGCATTGCCTCCTTCACTTACATGTTTGCCACGGGGCTCAGTACCACGGCTACCATCAGGGTGAGCCAATTGGTGGGAGCCAAAAACCTTGATAAACTTCCACTCATCAGTAAGTCGCTGTATTTGATGATATTGGCCACCGAATCGTGCTTTGCGCTGCTGATAGTGGTATTTCACCGCTCGCTTCCGGTGCTTTTTGTGCCAAGCGAAGTAGTGCAACAGTTGGCCGCTGAGCTGCTGTTGGTAGCGGCATTTTTTCAATTGACCGATGGCATACAGGTATTGGCAATGGGTGCCCTGCGTGGTTTGTCTGACGTGAAACGCCCCACCTCCATTGCGCTCATTTCCTACTGGATCATCTCATTGCCGGTAGGCTATTACCTCATGAAAACCCTTGACATGGGTGCCACCGGTGTGTGGTTTGGTTTGCTCACAGGACTTAGTGTGGCGGCAGTGCTGCTCACTTGGCGCTACTATTTGCTGGGGCGCAAAATGAGAGACCAATCGGCACTGAACAGAAATCAACCTTACATTTGAGCCCTTATTTTCGGAAAATGAAAAAATTCTTCCAATTGGTAGCCATCCTTGTGGTGTGGGCAGCTTGTTCGCCCGACAACAAGACCAACCATAAGCAAAACAAAAGCGCTGAAACCAAAATAGCCCACCTCAAAAGTCCCATAAACAACCAAATGGTTTCGCGTGGCGACAAATTGCCCTTGGTGCTTGAAGTAAAGGCAAATGGCAAAGATCAAATTGACTCGGCCATTGTATTCGTAAACGATAAAAGACTGACAGCTATTGATTTAAGCAGTGATACGTTTTACCTGAAAGCCGGAATTTTGCCCACCGGCAGGGTAAAGCTTATAGTGAATTGCTACCTGAAAGGCGGAGCGCAAGAAAACAAACTGGCCATGCTGAAAGTATTGAGCGGCACAAAACCCAAAAAGTATGGTTTCAAGGTGCTCAAAACCCATCCGCACAACATCAATTCCTATACGCAAGGCTTGCTGTACCACAATGGATTTTTATACGAAAGTACCGGACAAAAAGGCCTTTCGAAACTGATGAAAATAGACATTGCAAGCGGCGAAGCACTGCAGGAAGTGGCACTTGATGATGCTTTTTTTGGTGAAGGTTTGGCGCTGCTCAACGAGCAACTGTACCAACTTACCTGGCAGGCCAACCAAGGTTTTGTATATGATTTGGAAAGCTTTGAAATGAAAGGCAATTTTGGCTACACGGGCGAAGGTTGGGGGCTTACAAGCTATAAGGGCCAATTGGTAATGAGCAACGGCAGCAATGAAATTAGTTTTATCAATCCGCAAACCTTTCAGGTGGAGCGTACCATAGCGGTAATGGACAATATGGGCGAGGTTCGCAAACTCAATGAACTGGAAATGGTGGAAGGTGAGATATGGGCCAATTATTATGAATACAACGTGTTTACGATTGTGCGAATAAACCCTGAAAATGGCGAAGTGCTGGGCTACATAGACCTGAAAGATATCTTAGATAAGGACGATATGCATGTGAATATTGATGTATTGAACGGCATTGCCTACGATCCTGTTACGAAAACGATTTATGTAACGGGCAAAAACTATCCGCATTTGTATGAAATAGAGGTTTTTGAGAAGCCGGTTGATTAGGTTTGTATTGGAGTAATATCAGGGTGCATGGAACCATTAGCTCATTTTGATAATTAAACAAACCACGATGGTATATATAATAAACCCACCTCTATTCCTCATCAAAACGCCTTTCCGTGGGTTGATTTAACCAGCATTTTGGTAATAAATGGCGCAAACCTTAGTGCGGCGATGGTGTTGCGCGAAAGTTTTTCATTCATAAAGAGTTTTTGGTAGTGGTAGGCATTGGCTACCCTTGTTGCGAAATTTATACGCCATTCCTTTTGATACTGCGTTTCCATTTGGCTGCGCGATGATTTTCCATCCAAAAAATTCAATGCGGCCTGTGCTGCCAACTTGCCGGTATGCAGCGCCATGCTCATGCCATTGCCGCTCAGCGGACTGATCATTCCGGCAGCATCGCCGGCCAGCAAAACGTGCTTGGCTACTTGTTTTTTGGGTCCTAAGGCTATTTGGGCAATGCTCAGTGGCGAGGCAAACAAACGCGTAGAATTGTTTAAATGCTCAGCCAAAAGGGCGTTTTTCGACAAAACTTCTCGTTCCAAAGCCTCAATGGTTCCACCACATTTTTTGAGTTGACCCGCCGTGGTCATGTAGCAAAGGCAGGTTTTTCCGTCTTCCACCCGGCTTATTCCGGCATAGCCTTGTGGAAACAAATGCAAGGCAATCTGATGCACAGGCACTTCCGTTTTCAGGTGGTATTTCACCGCCACAAAATTGTTATCGGCTTGTGTGGCTTTTTGTTCAGTTCCCAATTGTTTGTCAAGATTGCTCCTTTTGCCAAAAGAACCAATTACTGTTTTGCAGGTAAAATGTCCGTTGGCTACCTCCAATTTAAAATTATCATTTTCAGCCTGATATGTTACGTCATGTACTTTTTCGCCTTGCAGCAAAACGGTACCGTGAGCAAGTGCGAGGTCGGCCATTTTATCATCGAGCCAATAGCGGCTGATGCCCATTCCGCCTTGCTGAAGCTTTACCTGCAGTTGCCTGCCGCTGTGGTGGTGTAGCAGGAATTGGTTTATTTCTGCAGGTTCAATTTCACGGAGCGGCAGGCCAATTTGTTGCAAAAAAGGCTTGCTTTCATTGGAAAGGTATTCGCCGCAAACTTTGTGAAAAGGATAATGGTTTTTCTCAAAAAGCACCACAGACTTACCCTTTTGCGACAGGATGATGGCCGCCGCAAGTCCGGCAAGACCACCACCAATAATTCCGGTATCGTATTGACTCATAATATATTAATAAAACAGCTCAACTGCTTTGCATGCAAATATGTGGTGACTGCGATAAAAGGCCAATCATTTAGTTGGGACAATGTCAGGATAATTCTTGATGTATTAAGGTAAGATAGCTTTTAGCCCCCAAAACTTCAATTGATTATTCCCTCGCTCTTTGCAAAAACCACCCACCTGAAGGCCCAATGCCACGAAATTTTGTAGTTCGTAAAAGATAATTCTTGCATGAGCGTGTGCCAATCGTGCCGTCTGAAACTGCGGGCAACGGAGAGACAGGCGTCATTTTTGACCAACCTGCTTTTTGAAAAAAATGCCGTAAGCCATTTGATACTATAATAGGCCAGCACGTGTCGGTGCAAATCGTTAATCATCCAATAGGAGGCGATTTGGGATTTTACCCTCAACAATTTGCGCAAATCAGTTCCATACAAATGGTGGCAAAAAAGCGAGCTCATGGCAATATCATATTCCCTGTGTTCCAAGCTGTTAAAATCAGCACAGATATAATTAATTGGCAAACCCGCTGATTTTTGTTCGGCGTACTTGATGGCTTCGGGCAAAAGGTCAAGGCCAGTAAGTTCCACCTGCACCTGCATTTTATCAGCCAAGCGGTATATGGCCCGCAACATATCGCCACCTCCGCAACCAATGTCTATTATTTTCCAGGTTTTATTTTCCGATTTAAATAATTTTTTCAGCACGCGGCAAGTTGCGCCTGCGCCGCCAAGGTAGCGGTTTATTAGTTCCAACTCATACAGGTTTCTATGCAGTTCGTCCGCTGTATATTTTCCTGAATCTAATAATTCGGTTTGTTGCGAACGTTTTGTGAGGTTGATCAATGTGGCGAGGTTTGTTCAATAAGGCATGATTCCAAGGTGAGACCGGGGCCAAATCCAGCTGCAAAAATCAGGTCGTCGCGGCCATTGAAGCGCGCATCCCACAATTCTTTGAGCACAAAAATGATGGTGGGCGATGACATATTTCCGTACTGACGCAAAATATTTCGTGGTATATCAAGTGCCTGTGCATCAAGCTGCATCACTTCTTCCACCGCATTGAGAATTTTAACGCCCCCCGGATGAATGGCCCAGTGGTTGATGTCTTCTTTTTCGAGACTTGCGGCTTGCATACAGCCTTCAATAAGTGGTTTTACACCTTCTTTCACCAATTCAGGAATGTATGAAGTGAGTTTCATTTTAAACGCATCATCGCCAATTTCCCAGGCCATTTCATTTTGTCCCTTGGGCATCAGGCGGCTAAAAAATCGTTTTATTTCCCATTTTACGGGCTGCAAGGTTTTACTGCTAACTATAATAGCCGCCGCTCCATCGGCAAACAAGGCATTGGCGCGCAGGTTGTCTTCGCTGGTATTTTTCAAAAAATGTATGGAGCACAACTCCACGCAAACTATGAGCACACGCGCATTATGCTCTGAGCGACAAAGGCTATCGGCAATACGCAAGGCGTGAAAAGCGGCGTAACATCCCATAAAATTGACCGACAAGCGGATTACATCATCGCTGAGACCCAGTTTTTGTTGCAACTGAATTTCGAGCCCCGGTGCCGACATGCCGGTACAACTCACGGTGATGAGGTGGGTAATGGATTTAATTTCCACATCGTGCATGGCATTTACCGCCGCCTTAAGGGCCAATTCGGGTGCTTCTTCGCCAAACAACTGCATGCGCTTGCCCAAATGCGCCTGTAATCCATTGAATAGCAAATGGTTTGGGTAACGCAGCGAAAAATCGGGCAGCACACTATAACGTTGGTCAATAGCCGATTTGGCATACAAAATGCGCAACATGCGGTCTATTCGCTCATCAGCCCCCAGGTAATCTCTCATAAAATTGGCTATTTCTTCTTGCCTGTATTGGTAAATTGGCAAAGCCGTGCCCACAGAAGTGATGTAGCTCATATAGAATAGGTTGTTTGTGTCGCTTGAAAAAAGTGGATGTTTGTGGCCAAAACTTTATGATTATCAACGTATTTGCGCAAATATTTTAAAAATTTCAATATCAGATATTATGTCAGGGTTTACAAATGCTGTTATCTTGTTACGCATTCCATTTTCGGTGTTCTTAATGCCGGTTTTTTGGTTTGCATTGCTCAATGTAGCCATTAATACTGACACTGCGCTTGATGCCTTGTGGGTATTTGCCATTGTGCATTTGTTGGTCTATCCTGCAAGCAACGGTTTCAACTCGTATTTTGACAAGGATGAAGGCAGCATTGGCGGTTTGGAGAAACCACCTGCGGTGAGCAAAAATTTATTGTGGCTTATCTATCTATTTGATTTTCTATCCGTTGCACTTTCGGCATTTGTTGATATTAAATTCGGAATTGCGATTGTTGGCTACATGTTAGTTTCAAAAGCCTACAGTTGGCCGCCCATCCGCCTCAAAAAATATCCGCTGCTCAGCACCCTATCCGTGGTGGTTTTTCAGGGCGCCTTCATGTATTTTGCCGTGCAACTCGGCATCAGCCATCAGCTCGATTTTTCGCTCGACAACTGTTTGCTGGCCTTGGTGGCGAGCTTGTTTTTGGCGGGCTCCTACCCTATTACCCAAATCTACCAACACCGCGAAGACCAACAGCGCGGCGACCAAACGCTGAGTCTGAAATTGGGTTTAAAAGGCACTTTTATTTTTTCAGGATTTGCCTTTGCGCTGGCAAGTATTCTTCTGGCCTTGACCCTTTATCATAGCCACAAATTGGCCCTGCTGGGCGTATTTGCCTTGTTTATGTTGCCGGTCTTGTTTTACTTCAACCAATGGTTTCGCCGCGTAGCAAATGATGCGAGTGCCGCTAACTTTTCCAGCACCATGACTATGAATAAGTTGTCGTCTGTTTGCACCTCATTGGCTTTTGTGGTGATGAAGGTAATGGGTTTGTTCTTGTATTGAAGTGTTTGTTGCTTTCGCTAATAATTAAAAGCTTGAGTGGATTTTAACATGTCTGCGCAGGCAACGCCGTTCTATCTAATAGCTTGCTTCTTCAAAATTTCTACAGAATTGCCACCTTACCTTTGGCGTATGAAACTGCTGATAGTTGAAGATGAACCCGCACTGGCACAGTCAATTGCCGCTTATCTGAGCGATGAAAACTACCTGTGCGAGGTGGCCGAAACCTATGATGCGGCCTACGAAAAATTGGGGATTTACCAATACAATTGCGTGTTGCTCGACCTGATGCTGCCCGGCGGCAATGGCATGGACTTGCTGCAACACATCAGGCAGGAAAACAAGGAAACGGGCGTTATTATCATTTCGGCAAAAAATTCGCTGGAAGATAAAATAACCGGACTGAACCTGGGTGCCGATGATTATCTGGCAAAGCCTTTTCATCTGCCCGAATTAAAAGCGCGTATCCATTCTATAATAAGGCGAAAACAATACGAAAACAACGACCAATTAATCATAAATGAGCTGCAAATAGACCTGCTCTCCAAAACCGTGAAGGTGGACGATACGGAAGTACCGCTTACCAAAAAAGAATACAATCTGCTCTTGTATTTTATAGCCAACAAAAACCGGGTAATCTCAAAAAGTGCCCTTGCCGAACATCTTTCGGGCGATTTTGCCGACCTGCTCGACAACCACGATTTTGTATATGCGCATGTAAAGAATTTAAAGAAAAAACTAAAGGCTGCGGGATGCGAAAATTATTTGCACACGGTGTATGGCAGCGGATATAAATGGAATGTATGAGTAAACTATTAGACAAACCCCTAAAATATTTCAGTATATATGCATTGGTTATCCTGCTGCTGAGTGTACCGGTCTATTATTATATTGTAGATTATATTTGGCTCAATGAGTTGGATGAGCACAATGAAATTACCCTGAAAAAAATAAAAAAGAACCTTAGCGAACATCCACAACTTGAGTCAGCAGACAGCCTGATACAAATATGGAATAATATCATGCCGGGCATAGAATTTGGCCAATACCGCCGGTTTGAAGGGCAATCAGACAGTACTTTTACACTCTTTAAACCAAGCACTTACAGCAATCCGCAGGAGTCCGACAGGTTCAGGTTGCTTACCTCGCCGGTGCAAATCGGGAATAAAATTTATAAAATATCCATTGAAACCAATGTAGAAGAAGCTGATGAAACCATATTGGGAATTGGATTTGTAACCCTGATTTTCTTTGTTTTTCTCGTGTTGGGCTTTTTGTTGCTCAACCGAAAAATATCAAAAATAATATGGCAGCCCTTTTACAACACCTTGGAACGCATCAGGCAATTCAATATTGAAACCCACGAAACCATAGGATTTGACAAGGTTCCTATTGAAGAATTTGAAGAGCTCAACCATTCGCTTGAAAAACTAATCAGCCAAAATGTTGAAAGCTACAAACAGCAGCGTCGATTTGTAGAAAACGCATCGCACGAGCTGCAAACGCCCATTGCCATACTTAAAGCCAAAATAGACCAATGGTACCAAAACGACAAACTATTGGCTGCAATGGGTCCGGAATTGGCTGAATTGAATGTGCCACTGAACCGCATTATAAGAATAAATAAGAACCTGTTGTTGCTGGCAAAAATTGAAAACAACCAATTTGCCGATGAAGTAAGCCTTGATGTGAGTGCATCACTTGAAGAATTGCTGGACTACTTTACCGAAATAGCACACGCCAATAATAATATTCTGCACACCGAAATAGAAGCAAACTGCATGGTACAATGCAATAAATTTCTGTTTGAAAGCATGGTGAGCAACCTGATGACCAACGCGGTGAAACATGGTAAAAAAGGCGAAACAGTGGATATAAGTCTGAAAAGCGGCACGCTGACGGTAAAAAACTACGGTGATGAAGCCCTGAACACCGAAACTATTTTTAAACGTTTCAGCATACACAGCAAACAAAACACCAACAGCGGACTTGGCCTTGCCATAGTAAAGGAGATATGCAACAAGTATAATTGGCAGGTGTACTATCATTTTGGCAAAAACCAACATCAATTTAGTGTGAACTTTTGAAAATTCAAGATTTCTTCAAAATTGCATGGCACTTTTGAACCCAAATAAAAATAACATGAAACTACAAATTGCAACAGCACTTTTTGCCACCGCGCTTATGGCTACCGCCTGCGACAACGGAGCCAAACCTGATAAAAAAATCACAGATGCTTTTAGCACAAAATTTTCAAATGCCACCCAAGTGAAATGGGACAAAGAAGATGACAACGAATGGGAAGCCGAGTTTACCATGAACGGACAGGAATACTCAGCCAACTTTAGCGAAAATGGCGAATGGATGGAAACTGAGTGGGAAGTAGCCGTGGAAGACGTACCCCAAGTAGTAATGGACGCACTGCAAACCGCCGGCGAAAATTATGATATTGAAGAAGTGGAAATTGCTGAAAAACCCGAAGGAAAACGTTATGAATTCGTTGTAGAAGATGGCGAGCATAACATGGAAATTGTAATAGACACAGAAGGCAATGTGTTGAAAATAGAAAAAGAAACCGAAGGGGAAGACTAAAGGCAAAACCAATTTATGTTTAAAAAAATGATGTTTACAGGTTTAGGAATTTGCATGTTCCTGAACCTGTTTTCGCAAGAAAAGTCTGGCACTACCCTATCGGGCAAAGTGGTGGATGCTGAATTGAAAGAAGCCATTCTTTTTGCGAATGTGGTGCTTCTTACTGCTGCCGACAGCACCTTTATTACCGGCACCCTAAGCACCGAAGAAGGCTATTTTACGGTAGAAAATTTGGCTTCGGGAAATTATATTCTACGGGTATCATACATCGGTTATCAAAACAAATACCTGCCATTTTTTGTGGGAAAACTAAGTCCTTACCTCGATTTGGGCCAAATTGAACTGATGGCAAAGACCAATGAACTGGGCGAAATTGTGGTGACGGAAAAACGCGATGTAGTAAGCGCTAAAATGGATAAAAAGACCTATACCGTAGCCGACAACATCAGTCAAAGTGGTGGTTCTTTGTTGCAGGCTATGAGCAACTTACCCGGCGTAACCATAGACAACGGCAAGGTTTTGCTGCGGGGCAACAGCAACATTATGATCCTGATTGACGGCAAACAAACCGCGCTCACCGGATTCAACGCACAGGGTGGATTAGACAACATTCCGGCATCGGCCATAGAGCGCATTGAAATAATAAATAACCCCTCGGCTAAATATGACGCCAACGGAAACGGCGGTATCATAAACGTAATTTTGAAAAAGGAAAACAAAGAAGGTTTTAATGGAAAAGCGGGCATAGCAGGTGGATTGGGTGCGCTTTGGATTAAAAAACAAAACCTGCCCACCATTAGACCACAATACCAAAACACGCCAAAAATAAATCCATCGCTCTCTGTGAACTACAGAAAAAAGAAAATCAATTTATTTGCGCAAGCGGACTATTTATATACCCATACACTCAACAAAAATGAATTTGTAACCCGCTACTACGACGATGGTAACACCATTTTGCAACAAACCAAAAGGAACCGAAAAACGGGGTTTCTCACATCAAAAATGGGTTTTGATTGGTATGCCAACGATAGAAATACCGTGACGATTTCGGGCTTGTACGGATCGGAAAAAATACTTGACAATGGCGATGAGCCGTTCTTTTACAATGATTTAAGCAGCCGCTCAAGGTTGTGGCAGTTTCTTGAAGACGAGTTGAAAACCACTATTATGGCTTCCTCAGTGTGGCAACACAAATTTGCACAGCCCGGCCATACGCTCAGCGCGAGCTTCAACTACACTTTTCACCGCGAAAATGAAAAGTACTTTTTTGACAATATCTATCCAAGCTATACCGGCCACGATGCATTTAAATTACTTTCTGACGAAAATGTGGGTGATTTTATGCTTGACTATAACAAACCCCTGAAATATGGCCGCCTGGAAACAGGTATCAAAGTGAGGCGGCGATTTATACCCACCAATATGCAATTTTTCCCCGGCCTCAACTCACCCATTGACAGCAACGCCGGTGGCTGGGCAAACTATAAAGAAACCATACCGGCCGCCTACGGAAATTATGTGTTTGAAAATAATAAATTTGAAGCGGAAGCCGGATTACGCGTAGAATATGCCAACATACAATATGAAGTAAATCCTGACCACCCAACCTACAAAAGCAATGGCTACAGCTATTTTAGACCTTTTCCCAACCTCAGGTTTGCCTACAAAGCCAGCGCCCATACCAAATTGTCGCTTTTTTACAACCGCCGTGTGGACAGGCCCAATGAAGTGGATATCAGGATTTTTCCGAAATACGACGATGCCGAAATAATAAAAGTGGGTAACCCGGCACTGAAACCACAGTTTACCCAATCCATTGAATTGGGTTTGAAAAAAAACCTGAAAGAAGGTTATTTTTATGCGGCTGCCTATCACAAAATTACCGATGGCACCATCACCCGTATTTCGAGCACCGTACCGGGAAACACCATTATTTATGCGGTTTTTCAAAACGCCGGCAAAAGCTATATGACGGGTGTAGAATTGCTCTACGCCATAAAAACCACCAAATGGCTGTCGATAAACATGAGTGTGAACGCTTACCACAACCAAATAAATGCTTTTTCAGTGCTCAATAAATATCCGGTGGCGCGTGAATTCACAGCTAAACAGCAGGAAATAATATCGGGCAACGCCAAACTCAACGCGGTTGCGCATAGTAAAAACGGCCTTGACATACAACTAAGCGCCATTTACCTGGCACCGGACATTATACCCCAAGGCAAAATGGCGCGCCGGTTTACCTTAAATGCCGGCATCAAAAAATCGGTACAGAAGGGAAAAGCGGAAATTTATGGCAATGCCACGGACCTGCTGAATACCATGGTCATTACAAAAACCATTTACGGTGACGGCTTCCATTACAACAGTTCTGACTATTACGAAACACAGGTCATAAGGCTTGGATATAATTATAAATTTTGATGTGTGTCAGTAAACAGTTATCAGTGTTCAGTTACCAGTTATCAGTTGTCAGTTTCCAGTATTCAGTTACAAATTGAAACAGAAGCTTATTGGTTCGACTCCGCTCACCAAACTGTTCGACTGCGCTAACCAAACTGTTTGCCATTGTTTTTCAAACAAGTTGAAACACAAGCCCCACAAAACCCCGAAGGGGTGACATTATTCTCTTACAAACACCGGCCTTTTGTGCTGGCAAAAAGCAAGTACGAGAGAAAACCGACACTTTAAGTCTGAATAATTGTATTGAATTTTGAAAGATTCTTACATGATTACATCGAAGAAGTGTCAGTTTGAACAATTTGGGCTGGACTGCGGACAACTGTCTCTTGACTTTCGCGAGATGGCCTTTCGACCGCTCATTAGATTTCTCGCGGGCTCGAAATGACAAAAAAACATCAACCTGAGTCTAGGAAGTCGCATTGGAGTGCTCATTTATTTTTCTGAACGCTACAGCGTGAGGTCAAAGCACACCATAGAAAAAAACCGTGGCTACCGCTCTTAATTTTTTTACTTATTTAAATCACGGCAAACCCAATATTCGTTCGCACTCATTACACATTGAATCATAAATCATTTTAAACTCTTCCTTTTCCACTCCATTGTCAAGCAATCGTTCTTCTTGCCAATCAATAAAAGTTGGAATAAACCAAATTAAAGAAACAAATTCCTTTGGAAATGATGTATAATGAGTTGCAGAAAAACGGCTTAGCCCATTGAGTAAAATGGCAAAATCGCTTTTATCAACCACACCGTTTCGAAGCGAATAAAAAAATCCCTTAGTCCATGAATTGTCCAAAATGCTGGTCAGTTCTTCAATTTCCATACTTTTATCATTTTTTTAAATATATAAGTAGCAATGATTATTACATCGGTTAATAAATAAATTAATCTCTTGGATTATTTCTTCTTCTGAAACTTGTCTAACTTCCTTTATTACAGTGTACTTTTCACTATCGTTTTCGTCTATTTGCTCAACGTCGTAATCATACAAGAGAGTATTAAGATTCTTATGTATTACTGAATAATTAGTGGAAATATAAAAAAGTTTATCCTTTTTACGTAGTCCGATGGCGCAAAGGTCGGCGTCCCAATAATCCACTATGTCAAAGGCATTTTCCTGAATCCAGGCAGAGGCCCTTTCTAAAAAAAGAAGTATTGATGCATGCTTGTCATTCATTTTCCAAATATACAATCTGTTGGAAATTCATATACTGCATTTAACAATGCTCAATTTGCAATTTCCACCGACAAAGTATTTATCTCATCAGCAAAAGGACATTACTAATAAAATATTATTGCGTTTTTGCATCGAAAGGAAGTTTCAATGGCATTGTGGATTTGCAACAAAAAACTGTTGTCCATCGATAGTTTATTACGCTTCGAATGCACTTGGTCTTTTTGAAATTCCTTCGAAGGTAGTTTTTGCATTCACTTGGACACACCTATTATTGCCGGGTGGAGCTACCCAACTGCTTTCCATCGCTTTCAACTGGCCATGTTTCAGTTTCCGATCAGTCCCTGACCATTAAGCCTCTGTGCCATAAGGCTTCAGCACCGCCTCGTTTGCCAAAACATTAAAATGAAGGCCAGACGCAACCTATCGTTTTTTGCCATAAGTTTGTTTGCAACAAAAAATGAATACCTAATGAAAATGAACGCGATTACTTTCTTGAAACATGCCGCTGTGTTTGGGCTGGCCTGCATGTCGATTGGCGATGGGGGGAAATGTGGCGAAATGGGTAGTGTGTTTAACATTTAAGTGAATTGGGCAACATATAAGATCTAAAATGAATACTACCCTTGAATACTTTGTCAGTAAGACCAAAACTAAATTTCTTCTCGCAACTTGTAGTTTGATTTGTCTGATAGGACTACTTGTAATTTTTGGACTTGATGAATGGACAATTACCTTTTTTGAGATTCCGGTAAATCACACTTTTCTAGGTTCATCACTAATTATAATCTTTTCAACGTTCATAGTCCTTCTAATCAGGAATCTCAACAAAAAAAGTCCCGCAATTGTAATTACAGATAAATCAATCATTGATAATTCATCCATGACCTCTATAGGCGAAATACAAATTGATGACATCACTGAATTGAAGACACTAAATGTCTCTGGACAATCATTAATCTTAATAGTAGTTAAAAACCCAGACACGTATTTGAATAGAATACCAAATGGGTGGAAAAAGAAAGTTTTAGAGAACAATTTCAGAACTAATGGTACTCCAATTGTAATTTCTTCATCTGGACTTAACTGCTCATCCAGAGAGCTATACAATGCGATTAATGAAAGAATTAAGAAGTAAATACGTGCCCAACGACGCCTAAAAACACATGCTCGTAAAATGCCATAAAATCATAATTTTCTTCTGTATCACGTCCTCGGGTGCACACGTGATTTTCGGTTCTTATCCGCACGTTTTTTTGGCCGCAGGCGTTGACCTAAATTTGAAATCGAATTAATCATTCAGGAAAATTACTATGAGATATATTGTGATAGATAGAAACCAAGAGATGGTTGATAGTTGGAATAAATATTTTCATTCAGAAAAAAATGTGACAATTATGCAAGGTGACTTAACCGAAGTGACCGTTGATGCTATAGTGAGTCCGGCAAATTCCTTTGGTTTTATGGACGGAGGTGTCGATTATGCAATTTCTTTGAGACTTGGTTGGAACCTTCAAGATGAATTACAAAAAATAATTAAACAACTCCCCGAAGGTGAACTTCTAGTTGGAAAAGCACTCACCATACCAACAAACGACGATTTAATTCCTTATTTGATTTCGGCACCTACGATGAGAGTTCCAATGAGCTTCAATATTGCTACCTCTGTAAATGCATATTTAGCAATGAAGGCAGCACTTATTGAAGCTAAACGACATGAACAAATAAACGAAATCGCTATTCCTGGTTTTTGTACCGGAGTTGGAAAAATGCCCAGAGACATCGCTGCCAACCAAATGTATCAGGCCTTTTTAGAAATAGAGCATAACCAAAAAATGGACTTTGCAACTTATGAAGTCGCTCAGAAATATCATTGGAGAATAAATACCGACGGAGCTTTGTGGCAGAAATAACACCACCTCCTACTATGCATATACTCAACGCCATTGGTCATGGCAGAACGCCTGAACAACAACAGACTTACTCTAAATAAAACGACACAAAATGACAGCAAAGTTTTGATCAACGAAAATTAAAACATAATATCAAAATGGAGATAATATACCGAACAGACATAAGACCAGACACCGACCAAATCATTGATGTTTATAATAGCTCAGGCATTAAGCGACCAACTGCTGACAAACAACGAATTGCCAAAATGTATGACAACTCCAATTTAATTGTCACTGCCTGGGAAAATGACAGGTTAATTGGTATTTCACGTTCATTGACAGACTTTTGCTATTGTTGTTACCTATCTGACCTTGCGGTTAGAATTGACTATCAATCGAGCGGGATAGGAAGAAAACTAATTGAACTAACTAAAAGTGAAATTGGCGAACAGACCGCATTAATCCTTCTTTCTGCACCAACAGCAATGGACTATTATCCGAAAGTTGGCTTCCAAAAATAGACAATGCCTTTTTAATAAAACGGGCAAAATGATTTAAGACAAACCACATGCCCATAACACCGGTTTTGTATCAGCCGGGTTGAAGTGAAAAATTACAGCTGAGTACCACTATCTAATATTGTGCAGGCCGCCCCACCTACCCTATTCCTTCTACGATCAGCCAATTGAAAACCCTGCGTTTCCTCTCCGAAATAGTTTGCAAAAATGTCTTTAGTGACAAATACCACTTTTTGAAAAGGAAATGCCCTGAATGTGATTTCTTCCACCCATTGACGGTATTCGCACCGCCCCGCTCGTCAAAACAATAAAATGAAGGCTGGCACACCCTATCGTTTTTTGCCTTATGTTTGTTTGCAACTAAAAATGAATGCCTTATGAAAATGAACGCGATTACTTTATTGAAACATGCCGCTGTGTTTGGGATAGCATGGCATGTCGGTTGGCGATGGGGGAAATGTGTAGGTTGTTTAAGATATAGGTGAGTTGTGGCAAAATATAAAATAGACGATTATGGCTGAACCTAGGATGTTCATTAGTTCGACTTACTCGGACCTTAAGGATGTTAGAGCTGAAATAGCAGATTTCATAACAAAGTATGGATATATACCAGTTGTCTTTGAAAAGGATGATGTTACTTTTCAATTGAATCAACCTATTGAAAATTCTTGTTATGACGAGATCTCAGAATGCTCTTTGTTTATTCTAATCTTAAAGGAGAAATTTGGTTCCTTCTCGAAATTTTCGGATAGAACCAATTCTTCTGTAACTCAAAATGAATACCATACTGCCCGTAGTTTAGGCCTTCCGATATTTGTATTCATATTTCAGAGTACGGTGGACGAGTATAATTCTTGGAAGAAACATGGAATGCCAAAAGATTTCATTTTCAACTACATTGACGGCATTCATATGGCAACGTTCATAAATGAGATATATGAAGACAAGGCTTTCCGTTATATTCATACTTATAATTCAACCGCTGACATTAAAACAAAGCTAAACAAACAATGGGCTGGTCTCTTTCACAAGTATTTGACAACCACTCAAAAGTTTCGTGTCAGAGAGAAACAAGAAATTAGTGTTAATCCTTATAAACTATTTTATTTTAGACGTCATCAAGGCTTGTCACAAAAGCAACTTGCGAATAAGACAGGCATAAGCGAAAGTAAAATTAAAGGTATTGAAGATACAGCCTTACATAAAAGCAAACTTGAACCAGCAGATTTTAAGAAATTGACTTTTGCTGAACTAAATAGAGTAGCAGATTCATTACAGTGTAGCATTGGCAACCTTAAAGCGGGACTGCCTGACGACTTTTTATCTCAATATTTATTGTATTATCTTAAAAATAAAGGCACTCAAGTTCGAAAGAAAAAGAATCAGGATCAGTCCTCGTCGTTATTTAAAACCAAAGCTGTCGTTTTTGATTTTGATGGAACCTTAACGTATCCATCAGATGACCTTACAACATGGGAAAAAATATGGATTAAGCTCGGTTATAATGTAAATGAATGTCATAACCTACACAGGGAATATTCTACTTCTCAAATTACTCATAAGAAGTGGTGTGAGTTGACTGAGAGCAAGTTCAAAGAGAAGAATTTATCTGAACTCACATTAAAAAGAATTTCTCAAGATTTTCGCTTAGTAGATGGAACATCAGAAGTCTTGGACGAATTAACTAGCTATAATATACAGCTCTACATTTGCTCTGGTTCAATTGACTATGTAGTAAAGACGGTTCTTGGAGAGAATGCAAAATATTTTCGCGAAATCAAAGCAAATAAAATGCTTTTTGACCACAAGGGATATCTTAAATCAATCATAGGTACAAAATATGACTTTGAAGGAAAAGCAGATTTTATCAACCAAATAGTTAACGAAAATGGAATTCAGCCTTATGAAGTTCTGTTTGTTGGAAATTCTCTAAATGATGAATGGGCACATCAATCCGGTGCCACAACACTTTGTGTCAATCCTTCTAAAACAAACCCAGATCACCCATTCCAATGGAATCATTGCATAAGAGAAATGAAAGATTTAAAAGATACACTAAGGTTCTTAAATTACAAATAAATACTTTGCCCAACAACGCATATATCTTATGTCGGATGAATGGCTACCAGCAAGGTTTTCGCTCCGTAATCAGTTTTGCTTTCGGTGGACAGGAAAGTGCATCGAAGCTCTCACAAGCCATATACAAATCGTTAGCTGGAATGCAAAAACTAATTTAAAAAAACAAATCAATGAATATTGCCGTAATAATTGGTATTAGTGAATATACCGACATAAAAAACAATCTCCCAGGCTGCAAAAATGACGCAGAAGCTATTTACCAAATAATAACTAAGACAGAAAGGTTTGGTCCAATTTTATACATTAATGAAAATCACACAAGTGCAAAAACTAAAGAACTACTTACAAATTTTATTTTGAAACAAAAAGAAAATAGTATTGAAGAATTTTTCTTTTACTATTCAGGTCATGGTGAATTTACCAATGACGAGTTCTATTACATTCTTTCTGACTTCGATGTCAAAAAAAGAAATCAAACATCATTACAAAATACAGAAGTTGATGATTTAATGAGAACTCTTAAACCCAACTTAGTAGTAAAAGTAATTGATGCCTGCCAATCGGGAACAACATACATTAAGGAAGGAAATGTTCTAACTAAATATTTTAACGACACGAAACAGGGTTTTAATAAATGCTACTTTTTAAACTCATCACTAAATAATCAATCTTCGTATCAGGACAAAAACTTAAGTCATTTCACTTATAGTTTTGTAAAATCCATTATAGAACACAGCGCAAATGAAATTCGATACAAAGATATAATCGATGTAATTTCAGATGAATTCGCAAATAATAATGAACAAACACCATTTTTTGTCGTTCAAGCAGATTACACTGAAAAATTCTGTCAGCTATCAAAAGACTTAAAGTCTTTTCTCAGCACACTAAAAATTTCGTCAAAATCCAATATTGACTCAGAGATCAAGTCTAGTTCAATTTATGATATCATTAGGCTAGACGCAAAAGAATACATTGATAAGGAAGGCGCAATAAAACACATAGAGTTAATTGGTCAAGAGTTTGAAAAAATTCAATTGGATGGAGAGTTACAAAGTCTTTATACGAACAATGTCGAGCTTCTACAAGATTTTAAAGATGTACGAAAAAAACAAGTTATTAATAAGTGGATAAAAGAGAATAAGACACAATACTTTACGGTTCCCATTTATTCAACCAAATTTGACAATGAATGGGGTGAAGAATATACTGTTTTGGATGGATTCGACTTAAAAGTGGAAGTTCCATTTAAAGCAATTATGGTTGAATTCATTGGTAACTATCCTAATCTCATCAATTACTATTGCAACATCGCATTTCTAATTTCGAAAAAATTCATTCGATTTTTCTTTTTCATCACTAATTACAATGACAATAGCTGGGATGACAAATCAGTTAATAATGACGACATTAAATGGGTTACTTCTGAAGTTAAAATAGCAGACAAAAAAGGTATTATTGAAAAAGTTGACATGATTAGACAATACTTTCAAAAAAGAATAGAAAAAGATATCGATGAAAAGTTCAATAACACTTCTTCAGATGAGAATGAAACAAATAATGACGCTAAGGCAACTGGAGATAAGGAAAATTTAAAAGATACTGAAAAGGCTCCCCAAAGTGAAAACACTTCGAAATAAATGGAACACTGCAGCTAAGATTGAACCGAATATGTAAATAAATTATACGCCCCTCGACAGTTGGAAAATTTAGCTAATACATATCGAAATAATCGGAAAAATAAGCCCATGACACTCCAAAATAGACTATTTTATACTCCCCCTCCACTACCACAACAATAGCCCCAGCGCGTACACCACAAAGCCCACCAACATGAGTTTGAAAGTATAGGGCAGCAATTCACTGGCCCTCAGCTTGGTAATACCCAAAAGCGGCAAAGCCCAGAAAGGTTGGATCATATTGGTAAGTTCGTCGCCATAAGCCAAGGCCATGATGCTTTTTGGAATAGCCACGCCCAAATGTTGCGCGGCTTCTACAATTACCGGCCCCTGAACGGCCCATTGCCCCCCGCCGCTCGGCACAAACAAATTCACCACCGAAGCGCTTATTAAAGTCAATAACGAAAAACTGTGTTCATTAGAAATAGCTATGAAACCGCCGGCCATCATTTCCAGCAGACCGCTCTTTGCCATCAAGGCCATAATGCCTGCATACAGCGGAAATTGAAGCAAAATTCCTGAAACGCTGTAGCTCGCTTCTGCTGCTGCTTTTTCCAATTGGCTCATATTGCCCATCAATAAAAAAGCGAGTCCGAAGAGCAAAAAATTCACAAAATTCAAACTCAGGGCAGCGAAAAAATCTCCGGTTTCGCTGTAGTTTTTCACCAGTTCAAAAACCGAAATCAGCAACATGATGCCCCCAAAAAAAAGCATCAGCAAGTTGGCTTTGTATTTTTCAGGCTGCTGATCAATAGTGGCCTGCAAATTCCAGTTGGGCGCCAATTGCGTGGGTGTTGACCTGCGCGCCAACCACCAAACCACCAGCGCCAAAACCACAACCAACGCTGCATTAATCAATAGATTGGGCAGGCTGAAAATGGTTTCTGATGAGCTGATAACGCCTATTTCGCCAAAAAGAAAATGATCGGGAGCAGCTACTGAAAGGGGCGCCGAGCCACTTATGCCGCCATGCCAAATCATGAGTCCGGCATAGCCCGCTGCACCGGCAAGCGGGTAGTTGAGTGGCCAGTTTTTGGCTGCTGCATATTCGCCCAGTTTGCGCGCCATAACCGCACCAAAAATGAGCCCCAAACCCCAATTGAAAAAAGCCACAAGCAAGGTACACACCAACAAACCGGTGGTGGCCTGCGCCTGATTTTTAAAAAGTTGTATCAACCTGAATATGAGCCGCGAAACCAAAGGACTGAGCGCAATAACATGTCCAAGCACCAAAATCATAACCATTTGCATGGTAAAAGCCAGCAAACTCCACAGGCCATTGAACCAAATATCAAAAAGATTGACCGCATAGGCGGCAAGCCCCATACGCTCAGGAAGGGTAAGTAAAAGTGCCAGAAGCCAAACAATAAAAGTTAAGGAAATAGCCAACGCTAAAGGCGAAGGAATTTTGATTTGCGTTTTCAAAAAAGCTACTTTTGGTGGCCCGCTAACTTAGTGAAACAATATTGATGAAAGACGAAAAATATCCGATAGGCAAGTTTGTAATGCCCGAAAAATATACCGAAGCCGATTTGGCAAACTGGCTCGACGATTTGCGTTTGTTGCCCGAAAGAATTGAGCGCGAAATAAAACGCTTGAGCGACGACGATTTTGACACACCCTACCGCGATGGCGGCTGGACCATGCGACAAGTAATAAACCACCTGGCCGACAGCCATATAAATATGTATGTGCGGGTTAGGTTGGCGCTTACCCAAAACAACCCAACCATTGTTGACTACGACCAAGACTCATGGGCCTATCTTATTGACGCCGAAGACGGTCCGGTAGAACCTTCTATTATGATACTTGACGGCATACACCAACGCCTGCTCGATTTGTTTGATTCGCTGCGCCACGGCGAGTTTGAAAGGACATTTTACCACCCCGGCAAAGACAAAACCTACAGGGTTTGGGAAGCCATTGCCTTGTACGCCTGGCACAGCAACCACCATTTGGCGCATATCAAACAAGCCAAAAAGCGCATTTAGCGCCCACTGCATGATTTCGTGGTCCGATTTCGAAAAAATTGACATCAGGGTAGGCACCATTTTGAGCGCAAGCATTTTTGAAGAAGCCATAAAACCTGCCTACAAGCTGGAGATAGATTTTGGCGCCACCATTGGCATTTTAAATAGCAGCGCACAAATAACCGATGGCTACCGCACAGAACAGCTTCCCGGAAAACAAATATTGGCTGTAGTCAATTTTCCGCCCAAACAAATTGGCCCTTTTATGTCGCAGTGCCTTGTGCTTGGCATCTACAGTGCGCATGGCGTGGTATTATTTTCGCCCGACAGCCCCGTAGCCAACGGACTTAAGGTGGGCTGAGCCCGAAATATTATACTTTGTAGTTGAGATATAAGGCCCGTAAGGTACTGAGCAACAGCACTAGCGCACCCAATTGGTGTAATAAGGCCAGCGATATGGGCACCCGAAACAGCAAGGTGAACACACCCAACAAAAACTGTATAAGCACCACAAAACCCATGATTTTGTAGGTGCTGCGCAAAGCCCCACCAATTTTGCGTTTGGCAGCTTCCCATACCAGCGAAAGCACAAATACAAACAAGACAATGGCAAGGCTGCGATGGATAAATTGTATCATAGAGCTGTTGTAGGTAGCGCTTTCCCAAAGCGAATCAAGAGCGGTGGCAGCAGGATGGATAAAATAACCATCCATTTTTGGCCAGGTATTGTGCATGAGTCCGGCATCTTTGCCCGCCACAAACGCACCGTAGGTTATTTGCAAAACCACCAGCACGAGCAGCGCAATATTCCATCGCTTGAAATTTGTAAGGCCGGTATATCGGTTGCCCCTTTCATGAGCCAATTCCAAACTAATCCAATAGATATAACTAATAGAAAGAAATGCCGTGAGCAAATGTGCGGCAAGCCTGAAATGGCTCACACGCGGCACATCTACAAGACCGCTTTTAACCATATACCAACCCATAAAACCCTGAAACGAACCCAGCAGCAAAACAACCACCAAGCGGGCAATGAGCGGTTTGCTCAACTTTTTCCGAACCAAAAACCATAGAAAAGGCAGTATAAAAACCAAACCTATAATACGCCCCCACAAGCGGTGGATATACTCCCACCAAAATATGCTTTTGAAGTTGGCCAGCTCAAAATGGTAGTTGTGTTCCTTAAACTGCGGCGAATTTTTGTATTGCTCAAAAGCATCGGCCCATTGCTGTTTGTTGAGCGGGGGCAAACTACCCATTATGGGTTTCCAATCCACCATACTCAATCCGCTGTCGGTAAGGCGCGTAATGCCGCCAATGAGCACCATAATAAAAATCATGGCCATACCCAGGTAGAGCCAGTTTAGTATGGGTTTCGTGTTGCCTAGTTCTCTCTGTTTCTGGTAAATACCCATTCTGTGTGGTTTGATAAATCAGGGTTGTAAGTATAATCTTCTTCCGCAAAGTTTTTGATGTCTTCCGGATGGTTGATGCGGTTTTTTAAAATGTAGGCCGACATAAGGCCACGTGCCTTTTTTGCAAAGAAACTCAGCACCTTGTATTCGCCGTTTTTGTATTCCTTAAAACTGGGTTTGATAATATTAGCCTCCACTTTTTCCGTATTAACCGCAGCGAAGTATTCATCTGAAGCCAGGTTGAGCAAATACGAACTTCCGCTTTGGGCTACCGCCTCATTCACACGATCGGTTACTTGCTCGGTCCAAAGTTGGTACAGGTTTTTCTTGCGCCCCACAGGCAGTTTGGTTCCCATTTCCAAGCGGTAGGGTTGTATGAAATCCAGTGGTTTCAACAAGCCGTGCAAACCCGAAAGTATGCGCAAGTGGCTGTTGGCGTAGTCCAGATCTTCGGGTGTAAAACTTTCTACCTGTAGCCCCAGATATACATCGCCTTTAAAGGCTTGTATGGCAATTCGGCTGTTTTCGGGGGTAAAAACCGTTTGCCATTGCTGGTACCGCTCGTGGTTTAGCCGGGCCAGGTCTTTACTTATCGACATCAACTCACCCAATTTTTTTACCGAAACAGTTCTGAGTTTTTTGATAATCTTCTCAGACTGCTCCAAATTCTCGGGCACTGAATAGGCCGGAGTGAGCGGAGCAGATTCAAAATCAAGTGTTTTTGCCGGCGAAATAAGTATGAGCATTGCGCGCGTTGTAATTGGCCTGCAATGTTACAAAGCAATAAGAAATTGAATAGGTGATATTGAACAGCTAACTCGCTTTTTTGCTCTTGAGCTGTATTTGCAAACTGCCAATGCCCGACTCGAGCGAGGCTACATTGGTAAAGCGTGCATGGCCTTTCAGGAAATTGCGGGCGCTTGCCGACATTTTTCCATCGTTGCAATACAAAATGATTTCTTTGTTTTGGGGCAGTTCTTGCCATCTGTCGGGCAAACTGCTGTAGGGAATATGGACAGAACCCGCAATGCCATCGGTAAGAAATTCTCTTTTGCTTCTCAGGTCAACCAGCACGTAGTTGTTGTGCGCAGTTGCTTCGGCGAGTCTGTATGGTTCTATGGTTGTAAACATGCTCGTGTTGTAAACTACTTTTGCATTATTGGTATTTGCGCCGGGTTGGTTGCACCGGCTGCACAAAAAACTATTTTTTCAGGTATTTTTTTTGCGCTTGCATCAGGCGTTGCACAACTTCGGTCCGCAGCGAATCGGGTTTTTGCACCTCTACCCTGTCGCCAAAAGAGAGTATTTCCATTATAAAATCTTCTGAAATATATAGTTTCAAACGAACAATTATTTCATTATCGCCCTGACTTACAAGCTCCTGCGTAGGATGTATAGGCCTGCTGAGTATGTAGTAGCCTTGTTGCAACTCAAATTGCAGCAACACTTCTTCGGGTTCCTCATGGCTCAGGTTGTAAATACCAAAACTGTATTCAAAATATTTTTGTCGGTCAAAGCTTTCTTCCAGTGGATAATGCACATCAAGCAATTCCATTTCTTCAATGCGGTCAAGCGCGTAGGTTCTCACCTCACCGGCATTTTCTGACACGCCAATCAAATACCACCTGCCCCTGAATTCTTTGAGAATATAGGGGTGAAAAATGCGGGTATTTACCTGATTGCTGCCAAAAGGGCTATAGGCAATTTGCAATTTGCGGTAATGCCTGATGGCTTCTGAGGCGGTGGCCAGCCATTGGTTGCCCTTGGCTGCGGGCGTGCTGTCAAATTGTATGGCAGCGGTAAGCAATTGGTCGTTTTCTATCGCGCTGTGAATATTCAGCGAGTCAAATATTTTTTGGGTAATGTGTTTGAAATTGCTGAACATGGGGATGTTCTCGTAGCGCGCCAACATATTGGCTACAAACTCAATAACCTGCCGCTCCTCGTTTTTCAACGGCAATTTGTTGATGGAATAGTCGGGTTCGCTGTAGTAATATCCTTTGCGTGCGGAGTGGTATTCTATGGGCGCATAAAAACCCAGTTCAGCACTCTCGCGCATGTCGCGCAAATCGTTTTGAATAGTGCGGCGCGACACCATTACATCGTCAAACAAGCCCAGCAATTGGTCGTTTACGTAGTCAATAATTTCAACCAGCGAAGGGTAAGGTTTTGACTTACGGGTTAAAATTTCGTCGATGAGCCGGTACCGCATGAGCGATCTTTTGGCTGCTCCCATCAGCTTCTTCTTTTTAGTTCGGTATTTATCAATTTCAGTTCTTTGGCGGCTTGTCCTGCTACCGAGCTGTTTTCGTCGGCGCGGCGCACCAAATACGGGATAACCGCTTTTACAGGACCATAGGGAATGTATTTGGCTACATTGTATCCGTGTTTGCCAAGGTTAAAACTCAGGTAATCGCACATGCCATAGAGCTGCGAAAACCAAACCCTGCTGTCATTTGCCGCTATATTATTTTTTTGCATGTGGGCCACGGCAAGCGCCACGGTTTCCTCGTTGTGGCTGCCAATAAATACTTCGCCCAAGTGCAGGTGGTCAAGGCAATAAGCCACCGCGTCGTTAAACATTTTGTCAGTATCGGCTTTGGTTTCGTTTATAGGCGAAGGATAGCCTTTTTCGGCGGCACGGTTGCGCTCTTTTTCAAGGTAGGCACCGCGCACCAATTTCGCTCCCATTTTTAAACCCGCTTTTTCGCAGCGTTCGTAGCTTTTTATCATGTAGTCAAGGCGGTCTTTGCGGTAAAGCTGAAAAGTGTTCATGGCAATAACGCGCTCCTTGTTGAAATTGTCCATCATTTCATCGGTCAGGTCATCAATAGCCTGTTGAATCCAACTTTCTTCGGCATCAACCATTACCCGCACCCCCAACTCATGTGCGCGGCTGAATATTTTGTAAAACCTGCCACGCACGCGGTCAAATTCAGCTTTGTCTTTGTCGCTGAGCGTTTTGCCCGACGATACCAACTCCAAAATGCGGTGGGTGGCAATGGCCGATGGCTTGAACACGGAAAAAGGAATTTCATCGTGTTGTGCCGCCACTTCCACATTTTTCAAAAACTCCTCCACCCCTTTGTCAAACTCCTTCTCGCTTTCAATTCCTTCAAGGCTGTAGTCAAGTATGGAAAATACATTGTAGCCCGCCATTTTCTCCATCAGTGGAATGGTTTTGTTGATGCTTTCGCCACCGATAAAATGCTTGTAAAGTGTGGCTTTTACCGGTGCATTTACCGGCAAATGCGCATTGATGCCAAACTTGAGCAGCGAACGTCCAAGGCTTGACAACGAAGGATTTTGAAGAACGGAAAACAACAAACGCGCAAGTTTGAGCTCTTTTCGCGACTTAATGGCGTAAGCCACTTGGGTGTCTTCAAAGTTTATGGGTGAAGGTTTCATGGTTGTAAAAATATGCCGCAAAATTACATTGTAGTAATATGGATATAACATGACTGAGGTCAATAGAATAGCCACATTTTTTCAATTGTGTTGCCATACACTCTCCACAGTTCGATGGCTTTTTTCTTGAAATTCATCCGCGTTAAATTGCTACCTGACCAAAAAGGCATACCTTTCACCTGATTTTTATCAATAACAGGCAAATTAAAAGTAATGAAAAAGGTTTTAAAGTATTTGGGCATAGCTGTACTGGCGCTTTTGGTGGTTGCAGGTGGTTTTCTGCTGTTCATCAGCCTACGTGGTATTCCACATTATAAGGTTGAAAAAATAACATTTACCCTGCACAGCAGCCCCGAAAGCATTGCACGCGGACAAAAACTGGCCAATATGCTTTGCGCCAACTGTCATAGAAACAATGAGACGGGCTTGCTCACCGGCAAACTCATGACCGATGCACCCGCGGAATTTGGTAAGATTTACAGTCAAAACATTACGCAAGACCCAACTTATGGCATTGGCGAGTGGACGGATGAGGAACTCGTGTACCTGCTGCGTACCGGCATCAAACGCGATGGACAATACGCACCACCCTACATGGCCAAGTTAGCCCACATGGCTGATGAGGATATAAACGCCATTATATCGTTTTTGCGCTCCGACTTAAACAAGGCGGCGGCAGTGGCAGACCAGCCCTGCGAACCCGCATTGCTTACCAAGTTTCTTTGCTTGGTGGCTTTTAAACCCATGCCCTATCCCACCGAAAAAATTGAATTGCCCGACACCAACAACATGCAGGAATTGGGAAAATACTTTGCCATTAACCTGGAGTGTTTTTCGTGTCATTCGGCAGATTTTGCGAGCAACAACTACCTGGAACCAGAAAAAAGTGCGGGCTATTTTGGAGGCGGCACCAAGACCTTAAACCTGAGTGGCGAGGTGATTTTAACCGCCAACATTACCCCCGACAAGGAAACCGGCATAGGCAACTGGACAAAGGAAGAGTTTGTGACGGCCTTAAAAACCGGTCAGGTAAAGAACGGGCCTGCCTTGCGCTATCCTATGATTCCTTTCACCCAACTGAGCGACAAAGAGGCGGGAGCTATATTTGAGTACCTCCAAACCATACCGCCCATTAAACATGCTATTCCACGCCCAACTATTTAGTCAGGCGTTTTAATACATAAGCCAAAAAAGGCCACAACTAAATAGCTGTGGCCTTTTTATTTTATGGGAAAGGAAGTAAAACCAAGCTTTATTACAAAACTTTCAATTTTTTCTGAAAGTTTAATTTATTTGTTCTACATTTGTCTTGTAAAACAAGCTACCCGCATGGATACCAATGTATTAACCCTAATTCTGTACACGACAATTTCATTGACAGCTGCGGTGGTGTTGGGTCAAAACCTGTACAAAAACGGCGAACCTTTTCTCAAACAAATGTTGCCGATGCATTGGGTAAAACCGGTAAATCAAATTCTCTTGGTAGGCTTCTATTTGGTAAATGTGGCTTTTGTGCTGCTTTATCTTTCTATGAACAACAAAGCGGCTGAAAATACGGCGCAGGCCATTGCCTTCATTTTCCACAAAACAGGGGTGGTTTTCTTTACTCTGGGTATTTGGCATTTCTGCAACCTGCTTATTATAAATTTTATTGCGCAAAAACTTAAAAAAACAATACAATGGACTACAAACTCTTAGCCTACTTCATCTACCTGCCGGTTACTATTACACTCACCACTTGGGTAGCACAGCGACTTTTCAGCAACAGCAAAGTTTTTATGATAGATATTTTTCACGGTCGTGAAACTATTGCCACTGCCACCAACAACCTTTTCAAAATCGGGTTCTATTTAATGAACCTGGGAACTGCCTTTTTAATAATAGAATTGAACAGTATTTCAACTGCGGTGCGCATGATGGAAAGCTTGAGCACCAAAATTGGCGGCTTTACCATTTACCTTGGCATTATGCTATTTCTCAACCTGTTTTTGTTTTTCCGCGGAAAGAAAAAATCAAGTCAAAATGCGGATAAACGAGCAAAATCTGCCAGCCCTGACCTTGGAGGAATGGAAGCGGTTTAGGTAATATGCTTTACTAAAAAAGAATTGACGCCCAAGCACTTAATTTCATTTGTTCCAAGATAGCTGCCCTTTCCCGGGCAGTTATTTTTTTGTGCTTAGGAATCCATATTTAACTGAGGATTTGTGGTAAAATATAAGATGATTTTCCTTGTTTATAAAGGCAGGATGGCTCTTTTTCTTTTTAGTGGAGAAATAATCGAAATTCCGCCCGGAACAAAAAGCTGTATGAGCTCGTCTTGACGAGAGAGTTTTTTTGTTCGGCCTCCCCAGCATCGAGATTGACTTTTTCGTTCTTCTTGTCCAGTTGGCCTTTACCGCCGTGTTGTGCAAAATGATTTGGAGAGTTGGCAATTCTGTCAACTACCGCTCAAGCCGCTCGGGCTTTTACTTTTTGTCACGCCAAGGCGTGACCAAAAAAGTAAACAAAAACGCTAGAACTCAGCAAACTCAC
>WGNN01000124.1 GCA_016124515.1 bacterium | reverse complement strand
ATCTTACTCCAAGATCTTTGGAAACTTCGCTCACAGGTTTGCCCGATAAACAGAGGTTAACAGCCATAACTTTAAACTCTCTGTCGTAATGTCTTCTTTCCTTTTTCATGGTACAGGTAGTTTGCTAATTAATGCTTTTCTTGCTGTCCAGTCAAATGTACCAACTCCAAACCATTGATTGAGCTTACTCAGGCTATTGACTGGAATAACTCAGAATGGGTGCTGGAATTTCTCGGAATGGTTTCTATGTCTTAGTATTTTGGCAAGTACTTAATTTACACACTAATTTTAAATAATTGATTTACTGCGTAATATATTTACATTTTAACTTTACTCAATACATCATGCTAATTAACTCAATTAGACAAATTGAATTACTCAATATATTAAGTTATTTAACTCAATAGAATGACATAAACAACTCAGGTGGAATGAAAGAATTACTTGGTTTGGCAGGTAAATTAAATCAGGTGATGTGGCAATTGCGCTATTCCTTCGCAGCAAAGCTGATCCAATACTTGCTGCAATTGGATTTTAAGGATGGAAATGGTGTGGCTTCCACCCCGATGGCCAAGAGCCGACACGCCATACATAAAGGGTCGCCCCAAAAAAGTAAATGCCGCACCGCTCGCCAGACAATTGGCAATATCGGGTCCCGAGCGCATGCCGCTGTCCATCATCAAAGTGGTTTTATCCTTGCAAATTTTCGCAATTTCTACCAGCGGCTTTATGGTTGATTCGCCGCAATCGAGTTGGCGACCCCCGTGGTTTGAAACTATGATTCCATCCATTCCCCAGGCCATCGACTTGACCGCATCTTCAGGTGTGGCAAGTCCTTTTATCACCAAATTGCCTTTCCATTTGTCGCGCAGGGCTTTTAGCTTTTCTTCATTGAGCCGGCCATCAAAGGTTTTGTTCATAAAAAGGCCCAAATGTTTCAGGCTGAGCCCTTTGGGAATGTAGGGCTTCATGGTGGCAAATTGTGGCTGACCCGCCAATAGGGTTTGCAAGGCCCAATTGGGAGCGCCTAAAATCTGCCGGATATTGGTAAAAGTCATTTTGGGTGGAATAGACAAGCCATTTTTGATTTCTTTGGGGCGGTAGCCAAAAGTGGGTACATCGGTCAGTACCACCAGGGTTTTTATACCGGCAGCTTCGGCTCTATCAAGCAATTTATCTCTGAGCGAATCTTCTTTTGGGTGGTACAATTGAAACCATGCCTGACCCTGCGTGATGCTTGCCACGGTTTCAATACTAGCGGTGGCTACGGTGCTGAGCACGAAAGGAATGTTGTGTTCAAAAGCTGCTTTTGCCAATATTTCAGTGGCTTTTGGCCACATTAAACCCTGCAAGCCAATAGGAGCTACCCCAAATGGCGCATCATATTCGTGTCCAAACAGGGTGGTTTTTATACTTGAACCATTAAAAGGGCGCAAATAAAATGGCTTCAGTTGAATATCGCGTATTTCGGCTGTGTTGCGTTGAAGGTTTACCTCATCATTGCAGCCGCCATCAAGATAGTCAAATGCAAAGCGGGGAATGCGTTTTTTGGCTTTTTCGCGAAGCTGTGGTATGGAAGCGTAGTGTGGATGGTAGCTTAAATCCATTGGTTTTTTAAGAAATTGATGATTGAAAATTAAAGATAAATTAGTGCAAAACCATCGCCGCTCCCAGAGCAGTTCCTTGCGTATCCTCAGATAGTATTATTTCCCAGCCATTCAGCGTATTACTGAGCATATTTAAAAAAATCTCATTTTTGGCAAAACCACCTTCTATATATAATTTTCTAATATCAGAATTGCCCTTTGCTTCCATAATGGCATTTTTTTGTTTTTGAGCCAGGTTGTGGTTTAAGGTTTCGAGTTTAATGATAATAGCACTGTAATTTTCACGCCCTTGCTCATTCGACTTTAAACTTTGAATTTCATCCTTCGTTAACCCAAACTCATCTGCAATTTGTTGCATGCCCTCTTCATACTCCTTTCCCAACATCAATCGAGTGGCTTTTACGGGCTTTCCTTCAATGTTTAAATAATACAGTTCAGCATCAGGATTTGATATATACTGTTCGCTCAATGCACAAAATGGATTCAGTGCCACGCACCAAGTGCCGGTGGAGAGCAGAATAAAAGGTTCTTTTGTTTTTTTATAATAGGGAATTAGCGAGGCGGAACTGTCATGAATTCCATTTCCAACATCAATGGAGCGCCCCTGCCATTGCAGTGTCGTCGTTTCGCCTGTTTGTGCAATGGGTGGCAATATTTTGTCAATTCCTTCGGCGTAAACCCAATGATGGTAATCGCTATTTTTATGGTGCCAAAGCATGCTATGGCAGCCTATTGAAGTAAATTCAGACAAGGCTTTCCCACTGATTAAATAGCTGAAATATTGTGGTAAGTGCAGGCTGAATGTTATTTTTTTGAATACTTCGGGTTGGTGGTATTTGAGCCAATATAGTTGCAATGCGCTGTTGAGCATGCCACTATAAGGGGAGCCTGTTTCTTTCGCTACTTTTTCTATTCCGTATTGTTGGTCAAACTGCCTTTTCAGCTCAATTGGAAAGGGTTTTAGGTAGTTGTACAAGGGTGTGAGTACCTTTCCTTTATTATCAATATGCACCCAACTGGCGCCATACGCAGCAAAATTGATGCGCTGTATATGGTATTTTTCAAGCAGGGCTTTCATTTGTTCCTTTACCCATGCCACCATTTTTTGCAAGTCATCGCAAGGAAAACCTTCCTCGTCGCTAATTTCAGGAATTCGAGTTGATTTCTGATGGATGACATGTAGGCTTTCATTATAAACCACCAGCTTTTTATGGGTTTTCCCAATGTCAAAAATGAGGGTATTCATATTCTTTTCAGCCAATTCTCATCTTTTCGGTAAGCGTGAATAACAGCGGTAACCACAATAGTTTCATGTTCAACTTTGAACCATATTTTTATTGGAAACACTTCTACCAGGGCCATCCTGTATGGAGGGTACTTTATGGGGAAGTTGTATGGATGGGCTTTTATTAAATCAATCATAGCCTCTACTTCATCAAAAAAACGTGCTCCTAATCCCTTAAGTTTGTCTTCGTACCAGTCAATAATTTCAGCAATATCCGCTTCCGCAGAAGACCTGATTTTTATATTATAGTTTGTTGATTTTTTCAACTAACCTTGATTTTACATTTTCCCAAGTATCTTCTTTTAATTCTCCCTTGTCAAACTGAGCTTCTCTTCGTGATAACACCTCCTTATCATACTCATTTACATCTATATTGCTTTCCGTTGGATTGAGGCTTTTCCAAAGTTCCAGTAAAATATCTTCTCTTTCCTTTGCCGGAAGATTCAATAAAATTGCTAAATGTTCTTGAATGCTCATATTTCAAATATACAAACTACAAACCACTTGCTGTGGCATTTTGCCCGCGTTTTTCAATGCGGTTTCGGCGGATGTTTTGGCCGCGATAGCTTAGTATGGGGTTCAATTCGCCACCGGCCCTTATCCGGGCTTCCGCCACAAGACTGCGTACATCAGTTTCAAAGGCATCCTGCAAAATTTGCGCACCATGCACCACATCATTTTCAGCTTGCGCGGCACTGAGCGCAGTTTGGTCAACCAACAGCGATTTGGCAAGGGCAATTTGTATATTTTCCAAACTTTGCATCAAATCCTCCAGCGGATCTTTCAGGTTGTGACTCGCATCTATCATCCAACTTATATTATTATTTGATGTTATTTCTTTTGACAATTCATTGAATATGAGAAACAATTGGAAGGGTTTGATGCTGCCAACCGTTACATCATCATCAGCAAATTTCGAATCGTTGAAATGAAAACCTCCCAGACGCTTTTGCCAATTTAGTGTAGCCACAATTTGCTCTATATTGGTATTGGGCAAATGGTGGCCTAAGTCAACCAAAGTAAATGCCCTTTGGCCACAGGCATTGGCAAGCAATAGCGCCGTGCCCCAATCTGGAATAACCATACTATAGAAGTTGGGCTCAAACGGCTTGTATTCTATTAGCATTTTCCAATCGATTGGGAGGTGGGTATATATACTTTGCAGGCTTATTTGGGTATTTTCCAATGCCTTTGCAAAATTGTGCTGACCTGCAAAAGAGCTGCCATCGGCCAGCCAAAGTGTTAATACCTTGGCACCAAGTGCTGCTCCAATATCAATAACTTGTTTGTTGTGGTCTATAGCCTGTTGCCTAACTGCTGATTTGGTGTGGCTTAGCGAGCCAAACTTGTAGCTGTGTTTTTGGCCATAATCCTGAAATGTATTAGAGTTTACTGAGTCAAAGGCAATTCCTTTTTCAAGGGCAAACTGTCTTATGGCTTCCGTGTCTTCAGGAATATCCCAGGGAATGTGCAGCGAAACTGAATTGGCACATCGGGTTAGTTGGTTGATGAGGGCTATGTCTTCAATTTTTTCTTCGATGTTGCGAGGTTCGCCACCAATGGAAAACCTGCCAAACCGCGTGGCACCTGCACCCAAGGCCCATGATGGAATGGCCACTTGAAAATCCATTAAAACATTGATAAGACGCTCAACCTCAATACCTTTATCAGTAAGAATTTCACGTTGGAAATTGAAGGTCTTTTGGTGGATTTGTGAGATTGTTGGCATGGGTACGTTTTGTAATACTGCAAAGAAAGAGAATTACATCAAAGTCATCTATCCGCTTTTAAGTGCTCTGTTTTGTGTGCGAATAGCACAGTGCATCACCTCACAAAAGCTGCCGCCATACCTCCATCTACATTAATGGTGTTTCCGGTGCTTTTGTCAAGTATGGCCACCAAAGCAAAAACGCCATTGGCTATATCTTCAGGTCTGATAATGGCTTGCATCAAATTGCGTTTGGCATAAAAAGCAGGCAATTCTTCAACTGCAATACCGTAGGCTTTGGCGCGGCCTTCAGCCCATTCGCCTTCCCATATTTTGCTGCCAATTATCACGCCGTCGGGGTTCACGGTGTTTACCCTAATCATATCGCCGCCAAGCTCGGCTGCAAGTACCCGTGTCATGTGTTGTTGGGCTGCTTTTGCGGTGCCATAAGCCACATTATTGGGGCCGGCCACTAGGCCGTTTTTGCTTGCAATACTCACAATATCGCCGCCAAAACCTTGTTTGCGCATGATTTCGGTGCCCATTTTTGATAAATGAAACTGGCCTTTTACCAGCACATCCTGGGTAATGTTCCAGTCTTGCTCGCTGTGTTCGGTAAGGGGTTTGGATATGGCCAAGCCCGCAGAGTGCACCACTATATCTACACCGCCAAAATCTAAACAGGCTTTTTTAAAGGCTTCTTCAACCGATTTTTCTGAACGAACATCGGCTACTGCGTAAGTGGCTACATCGGCATTATAGTTTGAGGTAGCTTCCTGCAATCTTTCTTCGTGTATATCGCTAAACACCACATTGGCTCCCTCGGCTATTAGTTTTTCGGCTATGGCTTTGCCTATGCCACCACCTGCACCGCTCACCAAAGCTACCCTGCGCGAGAGCGGCTTTTCTTTGGGCATACGCTGTAGCTTGGCTTCTTCCAACAACCAATATTCTATGTCAAAAGCTTCTTGTCGGGGCAATGCGGTATAGGCCGAAATTAACTCAGCACCCCGCATTACATTGATGGCATTGATGTAAAACTCCGAGGCTACGCGGGCGGTTTGTTTGTTTTTGGCAAAAGTGAACATACCCACCCCCGGATATAACAACACCACCGGATTGGGGTCGCGCATTGCGGGACTGTCGACATGTTTGCAGGCTTGGTAGTAGGCTGCATATTCTTTTCGGTATTGTGCAAAGGCAGGCTCCAGGTTTTCCTTTATGGATTTGGTATCGCTCAGGTTTTCATCTTTGGCCAAAGGCAAGACCAAAGGTTGGATTTTGGTGCGCAAAAAGTGATCGGGGCACGAAGTACCCAAAGGTGCCAGACGTTCCAGCGCATTTGAGTTGATAAACTCCAGTACCACATCATTATCAGTAAAATGGCCTACCATCTTTTGCTCGCTCGAACACAAACCGCGCAGCAGTGGAATCAATGCTGCGGCCTGCGATTGGCGGTTTTCGGCAGGCAGGCTCTCTATTTTTTTGCCATCAAATACGGCGGGTGCTTTTTGCCTTTTTTGCTCTATATATTCGGCAGCCATTTCTATTACTTGCAGGCTGTTTTCATAACATTCTTTTGATGTATTTCCCCAGGTAAACAAGCCGTGTCCGCCCAGCACTATGCCGCGAATTCCGGGATTTTCGTTCAGGCATTTTTCAAGGTTCAAAGCCAAATCAAAACCCGGACGCTGCCAGGGCACCCAACCCATGCTGTCGCCCCAAATTTCGCGGGTTACCGCTTGGCTGTCTTTTGCTGCCGCCACGGCAATCAAGGCATCGGGATGCAAGTGGTCTATATGCTTAAAAGGCAACAAACCGTGCAAGGGCGTATCAATTGAAGGAGCTTTGCTATCCAAATCAAAAATGCAGTGATTAAACAAAGCCACCATTTCGTCTTCAAAGGCCAGTCCGCGGTAGCGCTTTTTCAGGCTTCTTAGCCTTTCGCAGTACAAACCGGCAATGCCGCTGCGGGTAAGGGTGCCTATATCGCCGCCACTTCCTTTTACCCACATCACTTCGGTGTCGGCTCCCGTAAGTGGATCTTTTTCAATGGTTTTGCAGCTTGTATTGCCACCGCCAAAATTGGTTATTCGCAAATCGGCGCCTAATATATTGGAGCGGTACAGAAAAAGTGCCACTTGGTCGTTGCCCAATGCTGCCGCTTTTTCGTCGTTCCACAGGTAGTTTACATGTTTGTATTTGTCTGGCATGGCTATGCGGTATTTTGAAGGCGGAAAGCTAAAACATTGGCACAGCTAAACCATAAATTGGCTGTAAAGAATGTGTGATTATTAAATATACATTTGGTAAAAGTGGAATCCATTGAGCGGAGCTTCTACTTTTTGCAGCGTCCTGTTTTTTTCGCCCCGGTATTGGTAAAACTTTGAAAATGAAATGCCATAATAACTACCCACCGGCACATTGAAGAAAAAAGCATTGGCTTTATTTCGGTATTGGGTATAATAATATTTTTTGTACCCAAACGAGCCTGAAAATGTGGTATAGAGCGGTTCCAGCTCCACATCTTCAAAATATACCTTATCCAAAATTTCAAATGTTTGCTGCGTAGAATCGAACAAAGCCACCAGATTTGAATCTATATCTGAATCGATGAAAGGCCGATAAACCCGACAGGCAATATGCCCCAAATAGTTGAGCGAAACACGGGTTTGTATATAATCTGCATATTCAGATTGGTTGATTTGCTTTACCGCTTTACGGCCTTTTTTATCATAAATATGCACGAAATACTTTTGCGTATCGTGCCCAAAAACCAATTGCGAATTGTTGGCTTCACGCATAAAGTGGTCAAGCAAAATGCCTTCTTCACGCCAAAATTGTTCATCTGCTATTTTGGGTGGAAAACTGCTAAAATCCAACACAATAAAGTTGGCCGAGGTATTATTGGCCGTCTTCATTATAAAAAATTCGGTTTCACTTTCAGGGTTTTCTATCGAAATATCTACGCGGTGCCGGTAGTTGAAATCTTGTGGTTGCGTAGTGCAGGCTGCCGCAAATAGCAAGCACAGCAAACAGTTATAAATGAGCTTCTTCATGCAAAACATTGGCTTTGTTTTCAAATCTAAGCAATAAAGACTTATTTTTTCCGCCTCTTAAAATTGGTCATGCGATATAGTTTAATTCTGCTACTTTCATTAATTTTTCACGCTGCACAAGCGCTCAATATCAGCCATTTGCGCGTGGAGCATTT
The DNA here is from genome assembly GCA_016124515.1 of bacterium. Classification (GTDB taxonomy): domain Bacteria; phylum Bacteroidota; class Bacteroidia; order CAILMK01; family JACPUW01; genus JACPUW01. Next base: position 2,861 of record WGNN01000124.1, on the reverse strand, counting down.
AGAAAATCCCATCGGTATCGACTTTGAGAATCCGCGGTTTAGCTGGGTACTTGAGTCGAAGGAAATGGCCGTGGTGCAGGAAGCTTATGAGCTGGAAATTTTTGAAAATGGCGAGCGTATCTGGCATTCGGGAAAGAAAAAAAGCGACAACTGCTATTTGGTGGAAACAGATTTTAAACCACAACCAAAAACCCGCTACCAATGGCAGGTACGCGTGTGGGACAACCACAAAAACACCGCGCAAAGCGCCAAAACCTACTTTGAAACCGGCCTGATGCAACTGCCATTTGAAGCCAAATGGATAGCGGCTCCCTGGGATGAAAATCCGCGCGACCAAAACCCGGTGTGGTGCCTGCGAAAGGAATTTACGGTGACCGACAAAGCCGAGTTTGCACGGGTATATGCCACCGCCTACGGGATGTACGAAATATTCATAAACGGCATACGACTGGGCAACAGGGAGTTGGCGCCGGGCTGGAGTAGCTACGGCAAGCGCTTGAAATACCAAACCTACGAGGTGGACGAAATGCTGAATATTGGGCAAAATGTACTTTCGGTGCGCCTGGCGCAGGGTTGGTACCAAGGGCGCATTGGCTACCGCGGCAAAAACGATGAAAACAAAAACCACATGGCGCTTTTGTTGCAATTGGAAATAAACAACAACGACGGCTCCATTTCCAAAACCACCACCGATGAAAGCTGGCGTATAGGCACGGGCGGCCTGCGTGTGGCATCAATTTACGATGGCGAAGTATTTGACGACCGCTACGAAAGTGAAGGTTGGAATACCGCTCGTTTTGATGATTCGCGATGGGAACAGGCCAAAGTGCTTGATTTGGGATACGCCAATCTGGTAGCCGATGATGAACCTCCGGTAACTGTAATAGGCTCAATGAATACCGTAAGCCAAATTGTGCTGGATAATAATGAAGTGGTGTACGATTTTGGGCAAAATCTGGTAGGCCGTGTGCAGTTGGAGCTCAACATTGCAAAGCCTGCCGAAATAGTAATAGAACATGCCGAAATACTTGATGAAAATGGTGAGTTCTATACCGACAACCTGCGTTCGGCCAAGGCGGCCGTTGTTTTGCGCCTGAGCAAAAAAGGTCAAATTCAATACACACCTTCGTTTACCTACATGGGTTTCAGGTATGTGCGCATTAGTGGCATAGCGCCAAGCGAAATAAAAGCCGTACACGCCCAAATACTTAGTTCGCAGCTTGAGCGGATAGGTGTTTTCAGTTGTTCCGACAAAATGATCAACCGCCTGTACAGCAACATTACCTGGAGTCAGTTGGGTAATTTTATAGATGTTCCTACCGATTGCCCTCAGCGCGACGAACGACTTGGCTGGACCGGCGATGCGCAGGTTTTTTCTACCACGGCGGCTTATAATATGAATGTAGCGGCATTTTTCAGGGAATGGCTGGCCAACCTGGCTGCCGACCAATATGCCGATGGGGCGGTACCTTGGGTGGTGCCCGATGTGTTTCAGTCAGAGCGTTTTCCCGCCACGGGCTGGGCCGATGCCGCCACCATCATTCCCTGGAATATGTATGCCTTTTATAATGACAAACGCATGCTTTCAGAAAGTTATCCGGCCATGAAAAAGTGGGTCGATTTTATGCTAAACAACAGCCACGACAACCTGTGGTTTGGCACCACACATTTTGGCGATTGGCTCTCTTACAACCCCGACGACGACCGCGAGGGCAAGGCTGCGGTAACAGAAAAGGAACTTTTGGCCCAAATGTTTTTCATGCATTCGTTGGATATAATGGTTAAATCGGCTTCAGCCTTGCAAAATGCCAAGGACGAAGAAATGTACGCTGCTAAATTTATGCAGGCGCAAAAGGCATTCTTAGATGAATTTGTTACCCCAAACGGACGCTTGGTTTCTGGCACACAAACAGCTTATACACTGGCGCTTGCGTTTGATTTGCTACCCGAAAACCTGCGGCAGCAAGCGGCTGACCGGCTGGCAACCAACGTGCGCAGCTACAACCATATAAGTACCGGTTTTTTGGGCACACCGCATATTTCGGCGGTTTTGTCGCGCTACGGTTATAGCAATTTGGCCTATATGCTTCTCACCCGCACCGAATATCCATCGTGGTTGTACCCGGTAAAAATGGGAGCTACCACCATTTGGGAGCGGTGGGATGGTGTAAAAACCGACAGCACGCTACAAAACCCTACTATGAACTCCTTTAACCACTATGCCTACGGCGCCATTGGCAGTTGGCTCATGGGCAATGTAGCGGGCATAAAACCAATGAAACACGCGGAGGCAAGCGAAGCGGGTTTTAAACATTTTGTGATTGCACCCGAAATAAATGAGGCTTTGAGCTTTGTAAATGCTTCTTATTATTCATCATACGGACTTATTGCCACCAAATGGATGCAAAATGGCGGGCGGCTTACCCTTTCGTTTATTATACCTTGCAACACAAAAGCTGATGTCGTATTTCCTGAAAATTATAATTTTTTCGCCTTGAAGCAATATGAAAACGAGGTGGAAAGCATGGTGAATTTTACCAATCCACCCAAGGGCAGCCTCACGCTGGGTTCAGGCACTTATCTCATAGAGTTTATGCCCGCACCCGCCGACTAGCTCAAGCCATCCGGTACTTGATTCAGGATCTGCCGTGGTGAAAAGTTGGTTTGAATTCGTGTTTCAATTCAAAAGATTGCGGATCAAGTCCGCAATGACATTTGGTCATCCTGAACTTGATTCAGGATCTGCCGTGGTGATAAGTTGGTTTGAATTCGCGTTTCAACTCAAAAGATTGCGGATCAAGTGCGCAATGACGTTTCTGGGCATCCTGAACTTGATTCAGGATCTGATGTGGTGAAAAGTT
>WGNN01000062.1 GCA_016124515.1 bacterium | reverse complement strand
TGTCGGGCTTTATGGCCAACACTTCTTCCATTACCTTTTGCACATTATAAACCAAGCCATCAAAAGTGCAGTTGGTAAGCAAAATCATTTTGACTGAGGCCAACCTTCCCTCCTTTTTGAGCAAGAGCAATTTTTCTTTGATATGCTCAAGTGGCACTGCGCCGTACATGGTATAGTCAGAAAGCGGATAGGAGTCGAGATACACGGGATAAGCGCCCGAAAGCACCATGGCGTAGTGGTGCGATTTGTGGCAATCGCGGTCAACCAACACAATATCGTGCGGTTTTACCAAGCCTTGCAACACAATTTTGTTGGCGGTAGATGTGCCATTGGTAACAAAATAGGTGTATTGCGAACCGAAAGCTTCGGCAGCAAGGTTCATGGCTTTTTTGAGAGTGCCGGTGGGTTGCAGCAGCGAGTCGAGCCCGCCGGTGGTAGCGGATGTTTCGGCCAGAAAAATGTTTCTTCCGTAAAATTCGCCCATTTCGCGTATCCAGTTGCTTTTAAAAACCGAGTTGCCGCGCGATATGGGCATGGCGTGAAAAACACCCGTAGGGCGTTGGCTATAGTCAACCAAGGCTTTGAAAAAAGGAGCTTCGAAGCGCTCGGTGATACCGCGACGGATACTTAGGTGGGCTTCCTGCACGTCTTCCTGACGGTAAAAAATGCGCCGGAACAGGTCGAGGGTTTCCGTATCGGTTTGGTCAAGGGTTTTGTCGGTTACGTAAAACAAATCCACCTCGGGCCTGAACTCCTTGATTTTGCGCCCCAGCGTTAGACCCAATTCATCTTCGCTGAGCTTGCTGTAATCGCATTTGAGGATATCGTATAGAAAAGGTTTGAGTTGTTTTATATTATTTATTGAAGCAAACTCAACCCCGTAGCGAATAACCACGCTTTGGATGTTGTAGTTGAATTTGAGTGCAATAAGGGCATCTTGAAACGATTTGGCAAAGACTATTTCATATATATAGTTGTCGTTATTGTCTTTAATTCGGGCAAATTTTTCGCGTATGTCATCTTCTTCGGCAGCATACAGGTTGTCAACAAAAAGCACCTCAAAATAATGGCAGTTGCTGTTGCCGGTATCTTTGGTTTCGTCAAGGTCGCTGCCATTGCCGTTTTCGTGGTTGTGTGGTTTTTTCCACTTTTTAAGTTTAAAATGCTCTCCGCTGATACTCTTTACCGCCTCCGATGCCTGTTGGTTGAGGGCGGCAAATTCCATTTTATCAATATGGCCTTTGAGTTGGTCGAGCAACGACTTTGATGGGTAGGCCCAATAACCTTCAATAATGCTCAACTGCTCATAAACCCTGAGCAAAAGCTGTTGCAAATGCCCCTGACTTTTCTTGCCATTGAGCTGATGGTAGGTGGCACTCATGTCCTTGAACTGATTCCACAAATCAATTCGGTATTGATTTACGTTAAAATAATCCTTCGCTCTGATTTCGTGCCAGTTAGACACCTTTTCACTACTACTCATATAAGCCATAAAGTGTATGGGGGCAAAAAATAAGCATTATTTGCACTTGTGAACAGCTAAGGGCAAAAAAATGCTGGACTTTTTTGTTGAAACAAAACTTTTTGCAGATTAATATCCTTTGCTAGCCCAAACCAAAACCACCATGAAGCATACCATTATTATACTACTGTTACAGCTTTTTACCTTTGGCAATGCCCTGGCCGGCGGCGGATGGACGCAGGGCAAGGGACATGGATTTTTTATGCTGAGCCAACGCTATATTGGCGGTAGCTTCTATGCCAACAATATGGGAATGATTGTTCATTTGCCCAAAGACAAAGCCGGTGTGCTAAACAGCAATCTATATGCTGAATATGGATTGGGCAAAAGGCTGGATGTGTTGCTTAACAGCTCGTTTCTTACAGCAGCCTATTATATTGACAAGGCACCGCACAACTACCTGCCTGCCGGGCAAAACACTACGAGTCATTACAGTTTTGGCGATACTGATGCCGCCCTGAAATACCGGTTTTTGGGCAAAAGCCTGCATGCCAGCGTTACCTTGCTGCTGGGTTTGCCTACCGGAAAATTCAAACCCGGCATAGATGGCAATTCCGCCGCGATAACCGGCGATGGTGAGTTTAACCAACTTGTAAAAGTTGATGTGAGCGGCTCGTTTGGTAAGAAAATGTATGCCAGCGGATTTTTGGGCTTTAACAACCGAAGCCAACATCGCTCTGACGAAATACATCTGGGCGGCGAAATTGGCCACAACGGCGACAAGGTAGTAGCCATATTGAAAATGTACCTATTAAAATCGCTGCACAATGGCAATGCCGGCGAAGCGATGGTGCCCGGCATCTACTCAAACAACTTGGAGTACTTTGCCCTTAGCCCTTGTTTGTTGTATAAAATTGATGATAAAAAGGGAATTGTTGTCAACCTTGGCTTTGCACCCTTCCTGCGAAACATTATTGCCTCACCAAGCTATACAGTGGGTTTTTATTTGAAAAAATAGGCTTTGCCCCTGAGTTAATTACTTCGAACAATAGCTCAATTATCTTTATCAAATCAGCGATTCGCCGTTGAGGTTGGTGGTAAGGTAGTCGCTCATGACGTCAAAAAACGGACGCATCAGCATGAAGCCTTCATTTACTGCGTGGGCAAAATCAGGTGCCGCCACTTCATCGGGTTCAAATTTGTGCATTACTACGAAGCTTTTGTAGCGGAGCAAGTCAATAGCCGGATCTTCTTTGTCAAATCCCTTTGGACTTGTTTTCAACTGCTCGCCGCCCAATTCGCCGAAATAGGCTTGGAATTTGGAGTTGTTTATGGCTTGGCGCAATGGTTGTGCATCTTGCTGAATTTGTTCGCGTATCAATTGCAGGTCGTCTTTTTCGGGTTGCCAAAATCCGCCGCCCACAAAACTTTCTTCAGGCGAAATATGAAAATAGTAGCCACCACGCAGAGCCGGACTCAGGCGGGTGTAGCTACCGGCAAAGTTGGTTTTATAGGGCGTTTTGTCAGTTGAAAAACGTACGTCGCGGTAAATTCTGAAAATTTTGGCTTTGGGGTCAATATTGTCGTGTTTCAGCATGAGCTGGCCCAGTTCGGTAGCAAAGGCATCCACCTGTTTTTTTGCCTTTTCGTAGGTTTTCTTATGTGCGGCAAACCACTCTTTGTTGTTGTTTTCCTTTAGTGCTGACAAAAAATTGAGTACTTCTTTCATCGTATATTGATTTTTGTTGGTTTTCAACTCATTTACAGGCTTCCTTATATTGGCCGGCAAATAATTGAGGCCATAAAAGTAGGAAGCTATAACCTGCCGCTGCGAAGGTTTGTTTTAAAAAAAACTGAAGGCTAGCCACAGAAATTGATACAAAAAGAAAGGCCGCTCAATTTCTGAGCGGCCTTCCAAATATCAAAACAACCTAATGGAACTCTTAATTTTCTATGCTTCGTCCTTGTCTTTGTCTTGGTTCTCAACATTCGTACCAAGATCATCGTTCCACTGCCACCTGCCACTTCGGCACCTTGATTTCATTTGTGCTTTCAGGGCTTCTTTTTCTTCGGCTGACATATTGTTCCACTTTTCGTGCAGGTTTTTCTTCCATTGACTTGACTTGTAGTGTCCGTGTGAGTGCCTGCGGCGACCCCAACCTTTTCCGCCAAACAAAATTTTGCTCAGCACCAGCAAGCCAAGCGCCTGCCAAAATGTAATGATGGAAAGGCCAAAAATGGTAGGCATCAGCCAGTTCCAAAGCCACATTACTACAAAGGTAAACAGCACGCCCGCGGCTATTGCCAATACCAGCATCTTCAATCCTTTTGCTATCCAAAAACTCTTTTTCATGATGTTTTCAATTTATCGTTTACAAAAAATCCTAGTGTCAGATTTTAATAGTAGAAGTATAATCATTATTATCATTTCCTGTTGACACTTTCAATCGGTTAATAATTCGTTGTAAATGGATTGCAGCCGATTTCGCAAATGCTTTACCGCATAGTGTTTTCTTGAAATCCAGGTGTTGGCAGTTTCTCCGCTTTCAAGAGCCATGCTATTAAAATTTACGCCATCAAGTTCATGTCTCATAAAAGCTTCGCGCTGCTTTGCCGGCAATTCATCAAGTGCCAGTGCCAGCTCATCCAAAATAAGTTGCCGACTCATTTCATTTTCGGGGTTGCTGTCGTCTAGCATTATCGACGCAAAAAAGTCACTAAACGCTTCGTCTTCGCTTTCGGTTTGGGGCAGCAAGTCGCTCTGAGCCACATTTTTCCTTTTCCTGAACAAGTCGGTGATACGGTTCCTGGCCACCGTATATAGCCAGGCACTTACTTGCTCAATGGGTTTTAGCAAAAAGCTGCTCTCGGCAAACTGATAAAATACATCCTGCAGAATGTCTTCGGCATCGTCAGCATTGGTTACCTGCTTTTTTATGTAGTTCAAAAGCCTGTTCCGCTGCTGCTCCAGCGTCTGGTTTATTTGCCTTTGCTTTGCTATACTCAGGGCATTTATATCGGCTGCAATATCCATCTATTCATGAAGACGAACAGGCCACACCGATATTTTATTTTTTGGCACAAAATTTTTAAAAACAACATTAAACACCTGTATGTCTTAACCTTACGAAAGACAAAAAAGTACAGGTGCTTCTCTTTTGTTTATTCATCTACAGGCTCCCAAAGCTCTACTTTGTTGCCATCGTTGTCCAGTATGTGCACAAATTTACCATAGTCGTAGCTGGCAATTTCGTCAAGTACTGTTACGCCATTTGCTTTCAATTCGGCTACCAAGGCTTCAATATCGGTCACTCGGTAGTTGATCATGAAATCGCTCTTTGATGGATTGAAGTATTTGGTATCGCTGCCCATGGTGCTCCATTGCAGTTGCCCCATTTTTTCAGGCTCGTCGGGCAACCTGAAGTTGAAGGTGGCTCCATAGGCATCGGTTTCAAGTCCCAGATGGTCGCGGTACCAATTGCGGGTTTGCTCAGGGTTGGGACACTTAAAAAATATGCCGCCTATACCGGTTACTTTCTTCATTTCTTGTTCATTTAGTTTGGTCAATAATACTGTAAAGTATTGTTATGGAGCCAAAATCTTAATTTGATATTTTTGGAAGACCGTTGCCGGGCCAACAATGTTTCAGGCAAATGGGAGTTTAGCCTATAATGAAGAAAAGAAAGAAAATACTGTTTCGCATTTCAATTATAGTTGCCGTTTTTTCGGTTTACCTGCTTTCTGTTTCGGCGCGAAGTTTTAAGCCGCCGAACAAGGATGAATTGCAAAGACGTATAAATTATTTGCAACGCGTGGTGAATGAGCCGCTGAATGCAGGAGAAATAAACCAACTGCGGAGCCAAAGCCACGAATTTGTGCTCTTTAGCTATGCCTACACTTGCTATGCCCTCACAAGTATTGCCCTGCAGCAACCTGAATTTGCCTAAAGAGCCAAAACCATTATGGACACTTGTATTTATAAATCGCTCAGGCGCCGCATCAGCAAAGATTATGGCATCAACCATATCCGCAAGCAACTTACCCAGTGATGCCTCAGTTTTGTACGCAGGGCATTTGAATCTGATGTTGGGTTGTCGCGCCCTATTGGGCAAAAATCAATTCAGTGAGCTTCATGATAGTTTATCAGCAAGTCTTTTCCGCCGCTACCAAGCCGCTCCATTCAAAAACCTGGAATCATATCCACATTCTATTTGGATACCCGACAACAGTGTGGCAATGGCATCGCTCTACCTTCATTCGTTGGTAAAGGGCAGCAACTACGCGAATATTTGCGAAGAATGGGTGGATTATGTAAAAGCCCATTATATTGATGCGCAAACGGGTTTATTATACTCCACCATCAACAGCCAAACGGGGCAAAAGGTAGAAGAACCCCGCGGCTCAATGATAGGTTGGAGCATTATGTTTAGCTTTCAATTTGCACCGGAATTTGCGCGAGAACAATATGATTTATACAAAACCCATTTTAGCCACAACTACCTTATTTTCAGATTGTTTAAAGAACGACACGATAATAATGAATCGATCAATGGCGACATTGATTCGGGACCAATTGTGCGTGGCTACAGCATACCCGCCAACCAATTTGCCTTTTGCGATGCAGTGGCAGCAGGCGACTTAAAAACAGCCAAAAAAATGGAGCGCCTTGTCAACTGGGGAACAAAGAAACAGGATAATCATAATGAAATAAAATACAAAGTAAGGTGGCTTCAGTTGAACATAAGTCCTATGGCTGAAGCCTTTGTATTGCATTCCATGTATTATAAAAGTTGGCACAAGCCAGGTTGAAAATGGAACCAACCACAAACTCCACCCGAAATTATCTCATCGTTATTTTTACTTCAGCTCCACCGCTACTTCGTCAAGTGGTTTGCGGTTGCGGTTTTGCGGGGTATCAGTGCCCAGGCGTTGGCCTATGGCTATCATTACCACGGGTTCTTGGTTGGCTGAAAGTTGCAGTACCTCGCGGGCAATATCCTGACTAAAACCTCCCATTTGGTGCACATACAATCCCATTTCTACGGCTTGCAACACCAAGCTTATTACCGATTGACCCAAATCATAAAATGCGTGGCGGTTGGGTTTGCCATTGCGTTTGAATTCGGTGTTGGTAACGCCACAAATCAAAAGCGAAGCATTGCCACACCAAGCGCGGTTGCTCGCATCGTCCACTATGCTGAAAACCTTTTCAAATCCGCTGGTATTTTGCCTTGTGGCATAAAAATATTTCCAGGGCTGCTCATTTCTGCTCGATGGTGCCCACCTTGCCGCTTCAAACAAGGTTTGCACCTGCTCCTCAGTAAGGGTAAAATCAGGATCAAAATCGTTGGAGCTGTACCGCTTGGCTATCAAATCGTTCATTTCTCTTAAAAATTGGGGTTACTATATCTGTTAATGTATTGCTAGAGCAAAGGTTTAAATATTCATTGGAACATCCATAAGGAGAAATTCGGCATCGGCCTCAGCGCTTATTTTCACAGCTTCCGCCTCGGTTATTCCAATAGCATCGCGGCGGTTGAGTTGGTGGCCTTCTACAAGCACAGTACCTTCAAGCACAAAGAGATACAAGCCATTTCCCGATTTTTTCACTTGGTGCTCTACGCTGTGGCCTGCTTTCAAATCGCTCAGGTACAGCCAGGCATCCTGATGAATCCAAACTCCTTCGTCAGCTTCGTTGGGCGACACAATTTGCTGCAGGCGGTTGATGCGGTCTTCGGGTTTGAAGCTCAATTGGCTGTAGCGCGGACTCAGTTCGCGGCTTTTGGGAAACACCCAGATTTGTAAAAACCGTACTTCTTCCTCTTTACTCCTGTTTTTTTCGCTGTGGAAAATACCCGTTCCGGCGCTCATTACCTGCACGTCGTTTTTCTTTATCACAAAGGTATTTCCCATGCTGTCGTGGTGTTCTAGCGCCCCTTCAAGTGGTATCGAAATGATTTCCATGTTGTCGTGCGGGTGTTTGCTAAAGCCCATTCCGGGAGCTACGGTGTCATCGTTGAGCACGCGCAATACGCCAAAATGCATGCGCTCCGGATTGTAATATCCGGCAAAACTGAAACTGTGAAAAGTGTTGAGCCAGCCGTGGTTGGCATGTCCGCGGCTTGAGGCAGGAATAATTTCTGCTTTCATGGTATTGGTTTTTATTTTGTTGCTTGCCGGCAATGGCAGGTGGTTAAATCCTAAGGTCATATCAGTTGTGGCTTGCGCCGTAACCGCGGCACCGGTGGCCACCACTCCTGCACTACTCAGGAGGCTGTTTCTTATGAATTTTCTTCTGTTCATTGCCATTTGATAGGTTTAATTGCCACACAAAGATGCCGCCTAAGCAAGCGGTTGGCATTATAAAAACCGGGCATCGTTTTGCAGAAATTGGGCAAAAAGTGTTTTCGCATACCGTGAAAAAGATAATACCGCCAAGCCACACCACTACCAATTGGGGTTCAGGCCGGCTGCTGTCGGTATTGTACAAAGCTTTGCCCGGTGCATTTTTTAAAAAAGCTGCTGAAATGGGCTTGCGATTCAAAACCCAAGGCAAAACCTATTTCCTTAGGACTTAAATCAGAAAATACCGCCAATCGCTTGGCTTCGGTAGTTATTCTTTTTTGGATGTATTCCTTGGCGCTGCTGCCGGTAAGTTGTTTGGTGGTTTTATTTAAATGTCCTGCGGTTATGTGTAAGGCATCTGCATAAAAAGCCACAGAATGTTCTTGCGAAAAATGTTGGTCAACCATGCGCTTAAACCTGCGCAACAAGCCATCAGCGCCTTCGCTGTGCCATATTTCTGATGAAGGCAAACTGCATATTTCAGCACTTTCGAGCAAAAAAAGTCTGAGCAAGGCTACTATTTTGGCTTCGTGTCCCTGCCCCGCCGAAGCTTCGTACAGGTAATTGGCCAAAAAAGAAAAGCGTGGCAGCTTTTGCTCAGGAATGGCCAAGGGCGGACTTTCACCATAGTTTCTAAACAGGTTCAAATCGCTGATAAACTCGGGCCGGATGTTGTTTTTATACAAAAATTCGCTGGTAAACAATAAGGCAAATCCCACCGGAACGCCGGTTGTGAGCACTTGATGCACCTGCCCCGGACTCACAAAAAACAGACAAGGCGATTGAAATTGGTATTCATTAAAATCAATGCGATGCCGACCTTGTACCTGCAAAGCAAAAATTACTGTATAATAATCGTGGCGATGCGGTTCGTCAGGTCCGTGGTCCAGGTCTTCCATTCTTTTGCAAGCAAAGTCGTAAGGCAGACCTTCCACCGGGTGGAAATAGGTTTTAATCTGCTCAGGCACAGCTATTTCATACGGATAAAATTCAAAATATCTTCGCCCCAGGGTTCTATACCCATGTACTCGCGCAAGCCGTGCGGAGCACCTTCTACTATTATAGATTCTTTGTATTTACCTTCAAAAACATCATACACTTTGCGGGCATTTTCTATGGGCGCCGTTTGGTCTTTGGTGCCATGCATCCACAGCAATGAGCCTTTAAAACCCTTCATAGCGGTGTATAAATCAAAATTGAAATCGGTAAGGAAACTGGAAGGAATACTCAGTCCTGAGGCATCTTCCCCAATGGCATCGGCTGTTGATTGGGGCACTTCAAAAATATATTTGGTGGGGCTCAGTATCTGCGAATAACCCGCCACATAAGTTCCGGGAATTGAACCCAGACTTTCGCCGTGAAGAATAAAGCGATCGCCGGTTAACCCCTTGTCTTTAAGCCATTGCAGGCAAGCGTCCACGTCGGCAAGCATGGTGCCCATACCGGTTGATTTGCCCTGCGAAAGGCCGTAGCCGCGGTAGTCGTAGGCCAAAATGCCGTAGTGGTTTTTTCCACCCAAATTGGCCAACTGCGCCAATCGTTCCCAAAACACCTGCAAATTTGGTCCGTTGCCGTGACAGTATAAAATCACGGTATCGGTGGCAATTTTGCTTTTATCGCCCAGGTATAGACAGTAAATTTCGGCCTTATTGCCATTGTCGTCAGAGGTAAGCGTAAACACTTCCACTTTCGACTCATCTACTTGATAAGCATAATCTGCTGGAAGTGCGGCGTTGTTGAATTCGTAGGTTTTTACCGTTTCGCCAAAAAGCATGGCAGAGTCCACATCGCATGAAACGAGTACCATTGCGAGCAAGAAGTATATCAGATTTTTCATTTCAACGGCTTATTTAATGGTGTTTAAACGGTAATTAAATGAGATATAAAAACCCTGCGCGCCCTTGCCGGTCCAGGTATTTACAGTAGCCTGCGGAATTTTCAGGTCTTTATTGGCATTCAGCAACTTATACTCTGCGCATAGGTTTATCCGCTTCAGTTGCAATCGGTAGCCCAACTGAAAAGCCGGATTCCATATATAACCTTTTCCTATTTCAACCTTGCCGTAGGTGGGGTCAAACCAATTAGCCATTCCGGCATAAATCATGTGTTTTTCACCAATTTCCCAATACAAATTCGGGCTTATTTCAGGATACAATCTAAAAGCCCCAGAGCGCAGGCCCAGCATGGGATTGAACACCGTATTGATGGAAACGCCCGGTCTGAAACCCTTTTGTTTGGCCACGCCATAGCACCAGCCAAAATCCAATTGCAGGGTTTGAAAAGCTAGTGCCGTGGTATGCAAACCGCCAAAAAAACTGAGACGCTCATGCATACCGTGTGCAAAATGCAGCCCCGAAAGCGGCAAAACCGAGCCGTTGACTACCGGGCCACCTACATCGGCTCCCACTTGCCATTCGCCTTTATCGAGCGGTTTTACCACCCTTGTGGCATTGCACGAAAACAAAAAACCAAGGCACAAGGCACCTGCTATCCACTTCCACATCATATTATTTCGTATTAATTGCATGTTAACAAGGCAAATTAAACATTGTTTGCGAAAGCATGCCAACGCGACGCCTTCTAAAAGACGCAATATTTTTTTTGAACCGAGGCCACCTTTTTTTTACCATTGTAGTTTAATAGCTCGTATGAAAAATTTAGCAACTCTTGTTTTATTAGTATTGGTCGGATATTGGAGCAAGGTGGAAGCACAATATTTGCCGGCCATTGAACGCTACACCCTGCCCAATGGCCTGACGGTAATATTGAATTATGATGAAACACAACACGGCGTTTTTGGTGCTGTAGCGGTAAAAGCAGGTTCAAAAAACGATCCCTCCGACGCCACAGGACTTGCCCACTACCAAGAGCACATGCTTTTTAAAGGCACTACCGAATTGGGCACGGTAAACTGGGAAGCAGAAAAAGTATATATCGATTCCATTTTTATAATGTATGATGAACTGGGAAAAACAAGCGATGAAGAGCAAAGAAATGTTATCCAGAAAAAAATAAACCGCCTTTCGGTAAAAGCCAATGAATATGCGGTGCCTAATGAGTTTAGCAACTTGATAAAATCTATTGGCGGTACGGGTCTCAACGCCTTTACCATGCCCGATATGACAGTTTATCACAACGCATTTCCGGCCAATCAGATGGAAAAATGGCTGGAGTTGTACTCACACCGCTTTATGGAACCTGTTTTCAGGGGTTTTCAAAGCGAGCTAGAAGTGGTGTACGAAGAATATAATATGAATGCCGATGCTTTTGGTATGAAACTGTTTCAGGAGTTTCAAAAAAACTTGTTTAAAAACCACCCTTATGGCACGCAGAGCACCATTGGCACCATAGAACACCTTAAAAATCCATCACTTACCAAAATGTATGCGTTTTTTGAGGATTACTACGTAGCCAATAATATGGTACTTGTACTGAGCGGTAATTTTGATGTAAGCAGTACCAAGCAATTTATTGCCGAAAAATTCGGTCGCCTGAAAAGCGGTACAGTGCCTGAATTTGAAGTACCTGCACAAACTACATTCAACGGACGCGAGCTGGTGGAAGTAAGGATGAGTCCGATAAAAATAGGTGGTATGGGATTCGCAACGGTGCCACAAGGCCACCCTGATGAGTTGAAAATAAAAGTAATAAACAACCTGCTTAACAATGCACAGGCAAGTGGTTTGCTGGATGAACTTAGCAACGAAAACAAATTGCTGGCTGCTCAGGTGGTGCAAATGCCATATATTGACTATGGAGCCAATATTTTGATTTTTGTTCCTAAAATAATAGGTCAAAAACTGGAAAATGCCGAAGCGCTGGTAAACGAACAATTGGAAAAATTGCGCAATGGAAAATTTGCCGATTGGAAGCTGGAATCGGCGAAAAACGAACTCTATATTGAAGAACAACGCAAACTGGAATCGAAGGAGCAATTGGCGCTTGAATTGATCAATGCAGAATTGATGGGCCTTGACCTTACAAGCGTTTTTAACACAAGCGAGCAGATTCGCGACATAACAAAAGAAGAGATAATGGCCACCGCCAAAAAATATTTCAACAGCGATTATTTGTGCTTCTATTCAAAACAAACACTCAAAAGCAGCAAGGAAAAAATAGCCAAGCCCAATTTTAAACCGGTAATTCCTAAAAAAGATACAAGTAGCCTGTACGTGCAGGAATTCAACAAAATAGAAAGTGGCCGACCCATTATCAATTTTATAGATTTTAACCGCGATGTATTTTATGAAAAATTTGGTTCAGGACATGATTTTTATGGAACAGAAAATCCCAAAAATAACATTTTTACCTTAAGAATTGATTACCATGTGGGCTACCAAACGCTGCCCTTGCTCAAATATGTAACCAATGCCATGTCGGTAGCCGGCGCAGGCAACATGAGTGGCTCCAAACTGCACGACACGCTCAACTATTACAATTGCAACGTACAATTTTTTGCCGGTTCAGATTATTTGCGTGTTTATGTTGAAGGACTTGAAGAAAACCTGGATAAGGTATTGCCTATAATAAATGAAATGCTCAGCCATCCGGTTCTGACCGAGCGTAACATGAAAACGGTGATACAAGGCGAAAAAACCACAAGAAGGTTTGAGAAAAGTGAAGCGGATGTGCTGGCCGACGCCTTGTATGAATACATGCGCTACGGCGACAAAAGCAACTACCTGAACCGCCTGACTATGCACGAGCTCAAAAAATTGGAACCCACTGCCATTACGGAAACTATTATAAAAGCAACCCAATATGTGGCTACCGTGCATTATGTAGGCAAGCGACAGGCTATTGAAGCGAAAGACTTGCTGGGAACGCAGCTTCCATTTGCCGACAAACCCCTGATGATAAGTCCTGAGGACTACCGAAAAGCAATACAATACGACGACAACACGGTATTTTTTGTGAATAAGAAAAGTGCAAGGCAAAGCAAAATTTTCCTCACGCAAAACGATATGGACTACCAACCCGACAAGCAAGCGCAAATAAATGCCTTCAACTTGTATTTTGGCGGTGATTTTTCGGGCTTGGTGCTACAGGAAATCCGCGAATACCGCTCGCTGGCCTACTCTTCGGGTGCCAGGATACAACTGCCAAACCACTTGGGAAGGCCCTGCTCATTTGAAGGTTATATTGGCACCCAAGCCGATAAAACCAACGAAGCACTTGAAGTATATTATAAGCTCATGCGCGAAATGCCTTCAAAAAAAGAGCGCATGCAAATGATTAGAGATTACCTGACCAACAAATTACAAAACGACCAACCCGGTTTCAGGTATTTGAGTGGCACAATAGCCTATTGGAAAAACATGGGCTTTAACAGCGATCCGCGGCGCGACTTGCTGGAAAGATACAGCAATATGAAGTTTAGCGATATTTATAACTTCTACTCAGACGAAGTCCAAAAAAACATCATAGCCATGGCCATTGCCGGCGATTCGAGAGCTATTGATATGGCCGCTCTTGAACAATTTGGAACGCTTAAGGAGCTCAAGAAGAAGCATATTATTAGTAAATAAACCTTTTTGATGTGCTGATTTGTTGATGTGCTGATGAGAGAATTTGAAAATTTGATGATTTGAAGATTTGAAAATGGGATTATGATGTGCTAATTTGTTGATGTGCTGATGAGAGAATTTGAAAATGATGTGATTTCATTTCTCGCGTTGCGAGTTCAAAAACCCCAACAAACCTTACGGTTATTGCGGACTTGATCCGCAATCTTTTGAGTTGGAAAAAGAAATAATCAGTCTGCTTATCACACATCACTTATCACACATCACTTATCACCTATCACCCATTATTTTCAGGAGTGCATGGGTCACTCGGCTGGAGCCAAGCGACAAAACAACTTTGCTGATTTGCTGACGAGAGAATTTGAAAATTTGATGATTTGAAGATTTGAAAATTGATTAGTTCCCTTTCTCGCTTTGCGAGATGAAAAACCCCAACAGACCTTCCGTCATTGCGGACTTGATCCGCAATCTTTTGAGTTGGAAAAAGAAATAATCAGTCTGCTTATCACACATCACTTATCACTTATCACACATCACTTATCACCCATTATTTTCAGGAGTGCATGGGACTCAAACCAACTTTTCATCACAGCAGATCCTGAATCAAGTTCAGGAAGACCGGAAACGTCATTGCGGACTTGATCCGCAATCTTTTGAATTGAAAAAAGAAATAATCAGTTTGTTCAATCACACTTATCACCAATCACTTATCACCCATCGCTTATCTCCTATCACTTATCTCCTATCACTTATCACCAATAACTAAAAACCGACCAATACTCCCCTGCCTACTCTTTGCGCGCGTCGTTTATTTCTATGCCCAAGTGGTGGGCAATGGTATCGGCTATTTCGGTGGCTTTTTGGCCGTTGCCTGTAAAAATATGCAGGTGATAGCCATCAAGAAAAAGGTTAACATCGGTTTTGCCCAAGCGTACGCTGCTCGATGGACGGTAAGCCGAAACCGCACGACCTTCGTTTGAGTTGACCATGCCCAGGTACTGCGCATCAGAAATATCTTGCCATTCCTTTTTACTGGAGCCCAGCATCCCCGAAATATCGCGTAGCCTTTTGTTTTCGAAGTCAATTTCTACTCCCGTTTGGTACAAAATCAGCACCACCGGCACAAAGGCGAAAAACAAAAACATGAAATTGCTGCTTAGCCCAACTGTGACAAAAAGGGCACACATAAAACCCAATAAAATTTTAACCACTAAGGGAAAACTTTGATTTACAACCTTCATTCAGCTTTTTAGGGCTAAAATACTTAATATTTTTCGTTCAGGTCGTCGGGCTGCACGTTTGGCGGACTGCTGGGCGGCTGACTGATTACTTTCAAATCGCCTTCCTTTTTCTTTATTTTACTAGGCTTGATAAGTGGCCCCAGCGAGTCGAGGTACGGATGCCTTACCCCTTTTTGGTAAATGGTAAACTCTGCCAGGTGGTCCCTGAAACTTTTCAGCGGTTGCCCCAATCGCAATACCCCGCGCTCACGGCTACGTTTTACCGCATCAATATCCAGTTCCATGGGTATAAACTCTTCAATTTGTCCGGCTTGGTACAGCACGCGACCATCGGGTCCGCACACAATTGATTTTCCATTGCCACCGGCTCCCAAGCCATTCACATCAAAAAAATAGCATTGGTTTATTGCCGCAGTTGACCGTGCAATGGCCAACTCAATATCGCGGTCCATGGTGCCGGTAAGGGTGGGATGCAAAATCACCTCGGCACCTTTTGTGGCCAGGGTTCTTGATGTTTCGGGAAACCACATATCGTAGCAAATGCTCACCCCAAAACGCGCCACCTCGGGCACATCAAATATGAAAAACTCTTCCCCCGGCTTCACGCCTTCCTCGTAGGGAAAAAAAGGAAACATTTTGCGGTATTTGCCCACCAAATGCCCTGAAGGATTGATGACAACTGCCGTATTGTAAACGTCGTTTCCTTCTTTTTCGAACATAGAACCGGGCAGCAGCCAAATGCCGTACTTGGCTGCCATATTTTGAAATTCTTCCAAATCGGAGTTGGGAAACTCGCGGGCGAAATGGGTAAGCGGGCCATGCGCGCACAACTCGCTGAAAACCACCATTTGTACCCACGGATAGATAGACATAAGCACATCGAGCTTGAACTTCATCATTTCAAGATTGGAATGTGCTGCCGAAACATTCATTTGAATACCGGCAATAGAAAATGAGCGCATAACGATTATTAAAAGTGAAAAGCCAGAAAAAACAGGGAATTACTTTGCGGTAAGCCTTATAAGTTCTTCTTCTATTATCCGCAAACCGGCCAGCAAATGCTCATCGCTAATGGTAAGCGGCGATAGTATCCTAATGATGTTGCCATGTGTTCCGGCGCGCAAAATCAACAAGCCGCGATCGTAGCAGGCTTTTACCAATTGTGCGGTCAGATCGGCCATTGGTTTTCGTGGGTTTTTATTTTCAACCAACTCAAAAGCCACCATGGCGCCCAGTCCACGCACATCGCCTATTACCGGACATTTGCGTTGCAAATCAAGGAAGTGGTTCCAAATTATTTCGGCTACATGGGTCGCTTTTGCATTGATGTCTATTTCTTCCATGTATTTGATGTTGGCCAAAGCAGCCGCACAAGCAACCGGATTGCCGGGGTAAGTACCTCCGATAGTTCCGGGAGCGGCGGCGTC
>WGNN01000060.1 GCA_016124515.1 bacterium | reverse complement strand
GCTTTTTGTTCCGGGCGGAATTTCAATTATTTCTCCACTAAAAAGAAAAAGAGCCGTCCTAATTGCATTAAAAACAAGCCCCTTATTGACGAAATCAGGGGGATTTTGAGCATCTCTCAATACGCTAGCTATCGAATTTAGCCTTTTTGTTTATCAGAGTTTGGTGAGACATATTATAGTTTACCCCGAAACTTCAGAAATTAAAACAGAGAGCGACTCAAACAGGGGTCGCTTTTTTTTATTCATATTGCCACAGGCCAAATTGTGCCAGGTGGTGGCTTATATGCTTCCGGTGAAACCAAATCCAGTCGGCGCGGTTGAGCGGACCAAACACCGCATTGGTAATGGTTTTTTCTCCATTGGCAAATACCAGATCAAAGGCATCAATTTCTTCCAATAGCCTATTTTTCAGCTCCATAAACTCGGTATGCACAGGAGTTTCCAAAAGCTTCTCAACCTCTTGCGGCGCAGCAAATTCGCGCGGGAATGGCACTTCTTTGTACAGAATATGACGCAGCTTTGGCAATACGTCCTCCGGTTGCGAAAAAGTAACCGCTACTTTGCCATTGCCAATTTGGGCTATTTGCCATAAGTGTTGCAGCATTTGAGCCGCATTCATCTGCCCCCACAATGGTTTTGCGTCTTCGTGAAGTAGTTGCAGTTTGGCTGCTATGGTATTTTTGTTCCAGTCAATAAATTTCATGATGATGTATTTGAGTCTAGTTGCGCGACACTGTTTTCATTGGCTTCAGCTGCATTAAATCATAGAAGCTATCAACAAGTTGATGTCTTTGCTTTGCAGGCCAAATTTTTCGCCAATAAAATCATTGGTCAACAAACCGCCATACAGGTACACGCTTTCCCTTATGTATTCTTTTTCCCACACGTAGTTTTTAAAACCACCGCTTTTGCCCATTTCCAATAGCATGTTGGCAAACACGTTTGACAGCGCGTAACTTGCCGTGCGGCTCACACGCGAGGGGATATTGGGCACGCAATAATGGATGACATCGTATTTGGTAAACACGGGTTCGTTGTGGTTGGTTACTTCCGAGGTTTCTACACAACCGCCGTGATCTATACTCACATCTACTATTACCGAACCGGGTTTCATGGTTTGCACCATTTCTTCGGTCACCAAAATGGGCGCACGACCTTTTACAGCGCGCACAGCACCAATCACCACATCGGCGGTTCTGAGCGCATTGAGCAAGACCCGCGGATGGGTAATGCTGGTAAAAACAGGCGCATGCAGGCTGTTGAGCAATCTTTTTAATTTAGACACACTGTTGTCGAACACCTTTACCATAGCGCCAAGGCCCAGTGCTGCACGGGCGGCATATTGCCCCACCGTACCCGCTCCTAAAATGACAATTTCGCTGGGCGGAATTCCTGAAATGCCACCAAGCATCACGCCTTTTCCGTGCTTTATATTGGAAAGGTACTCCGATGCAATAAGGATACTGGCACCACCGGCTATTTCGCTCATACTCTGCACCACGGGGTAGCCGCCCGACTCGTCTTTGTACATTTCAAAACCCACCGCGTTGATCTTCTTTTTCATGAGCAGGTCCAGCCGGCTTTTGTCAAGAAGGGGTGCGTGCAAGGCCGACATGAGCAAATGGCCATGGCCCATCATTTCAATTTCGCTTTCGAGCGGAAAAGCTACCTTGATAACCACAGGACACTCGAAAACTTTTTTGGTGTTGTGGGTAATTTCTGCACCGGCCTCGCTGTAGTCGTGGTCGCTAAACTTGGCATTGCTGCCTGCTCCGGCTTCAATTATCACTTCATGTCCGTGGGCCACAAGCAAATGCACCGCTTGCGGGCTCAAGCCAATGCGTTTCTCCTGATGGGCTGTTTCTTTGGGTATTCCTATTTTCAATCCGCCTTTTTTCTTTTGCACTTCCACCAAACTCTCCTTTGGCTGCAAAATGGCCTTTTTGGCTATGGCTGAAAATCCTGATTTCTGTTCTGTCACGCGAGCTACCAAATTATGCTTTCCAAATGTAGCAAATCTATTAGATAGATGTTAAAACGACTTTTCATGAGTCATTGGCTTTGGTTTAATCCGTATCTTGGTTTAAAATTTCAAATATGAAGCCCATTCTGTATTCCTTACTCACATTTGCCATATTATCAAGCTGTATAGCAAATACTTACCCACTTGAAAACACCAAGTGGCGGGTAGTTTGGTTTAAGAGGAATGGGGTTAAAACGGAGCTGCCCAACACCATGACCGTACAATTTGCCGAAGGTAATTTCAGTGCAAGTCTTGATGCCAATACTTGCAGCGGCACTTACCTACTCAAAGACCGACACGGCATGGCCATTGAAAATATTGGCTGTACCAAAATTTGTTGCGACGACGAAAAAAGTGTGATGGCATTACAAGCATTGGGCGAGGCAAATAATTATAGAATTGTGGGCAGTACCCTACGCATTGAAAACGAGGGTTTGAAAGTAGTGCTGCGCGCGGATGAGTAAGGGTTATGATTTACTACAATTATATCAATCAAATCGCTAAAGTTGTAGTAAATCATATACATAATCTCTTTTAAGCACATCTATCACATCAATACTATCAATTGGATGGTTAATCCAAGTATCGCCTAATCCAATTTGTGCACCGAAAACACTCAATATAACTTCATCGTATAATGAGTTTGTTTCACTCAATTCATTGAATTGTTTTTCTGCCATAATATATTGCTGCCTTACTGAATCTAATCCGTACTTTTTTATACATAATTCAACAAATCTTCTGTGAATCTTTATACCATAGGTTTCTTTATTAGACATCCAAGGTTTTAGAGTTTTTATTGCATCATCGAGCATCCCAAGTTGTTCCAAAGAATAAGAAATTAGAATGGAAGTATTTACTCGGTATTGAAATATTGAATTACCATCTGTCCAAAGGTAACCTTTAGTAGAAGGTGTCCAATGCCTTTTATAGTATTTATAGACCAATAAATGATATCTGCAAGCTTTTTCAATTTCACCCAATAATTCAAATGATTCGCCATTCCTTACACCATACATGACAGAATCAGGAACACACCCATGTATTTGGTAGCCTACATTTAAATATGAAAAAATACCTGACTCTAATAGAACAGTATCAAATGAAGAACAATATTGAATAATGGTATCTTCCAAACGAATCACAGAATCCGTATTAGCTAACATAGCTTCCACCAAATCATAATCAACCGCCAATGATACCGGAGAATTACGAACCTGTTTTCGCCACTTGAATTCCTTGAGCTGTTGGCACGAAAACAAGAAACTTATACATAATAAACCAAGGTGGCGTCTTTTGTTAAAATTCATTGTTTGCAAAAAACTTTGTTCTTTCTACAACGCAACCATTCTCAAACCTCCCAAACTTCAATCTTACGTTCATCAGGGTTTTCGGGCTTTTCCAGGTTCACTAATAGAAATCCTTCATGAAATGCTTCGGGTGCATTTTCGGGCCATTCCACCCACAATTGCCCTTCGCCATACAGGTAATCTTCCCAACCAATATCAAGCAATTCTTCCACTCCGTGTATCCGGTAAAGGTCAAAGTGGCTGATATGCGTTTCGCCCACATACTCGTTTACCAAACTAAAAGTGGGGCTGTCAACCTGTCCTTGTACGCCATATACCTTTGCCAAGGCCTTTATAAGGGTGGTTTTGCCGGCACCTACTTCGCCTCTAAACAATACCTTGGGGTGTGCATCAAAAATTGGTTTCAGCTCAAGTGCCAATTGCTCCAATTGCTGCCGGCTAAAAATTTTGATCAGTAGGGGCTTCACTTTTTGCTTGTTAATTCTATAAACGGCACCAACATTTCTTCCATACTTACCCCACCGTGCTGAAAGGTGTTGCGGTAAAAGTTGACGTAATAATTTTGGTTGTTGGGATATACAAAATAATCTTCGGGCTCGCTCATTACATATACGCTGCTGATGTTTGACTTTGGCAGGCGTACTTTTTCAGGGTTGCGAAATTCTATCACCTCCTTGTAGTTGTATTTGAGGTTGCGGCCTTGTTTGTAGCGCAGGTTGGTGGTGGTGTTTCTATCGCCAACTATTTGCACCGGATGTTTTACCCTTATTGAACCGTGGTCGGTTGTGAGCAGTAGATTCACGTCCAAGCCGGCAAACACATCCAATACTTCGCGCAGGGGCGAGTGCTCAAACCACGATTTGGTGAGCGAACGGTAAGCGGCCTCGTCTTCGGCCAATTCCTTTATCACTTCCATATCGGTACGGGCGTGGCTAAGCATATCTATAAAGTTGTAAACCACCACCAGCAAATCGTTGCTTGCCACCAGACTTTTGGCATTTTCGGCCAACTGTTTTCCCTGCTCTAGACGTATTATTTTTTGGTAGCTAAACCTGATATCAAGACGCAAACGCTGTAGCAGGTCGGCCAAAAAATCTTCTTCATATTGGTTTTTGCCTCCCTCATCCTCGTCATTCAACCATTTGTTGCCAAAACGCTTTTGAATATCGAGCGGCATCAATCCGGCAAACATGGCATTGCGGGCATATTGTGTAGCGGTGGGCAGTATGGCGCAGTAAATTTCTTCCTTTTGCAAATCAAAACCCTGCATAAAAAATGACTGCAAAAACTTCCATTGGTCAAAACGCAGGTTGTCTATAACCACCAACACGGTGGGTCGCTCCTTTTTTCTGAGTATATGCGCCACTTTGCGGGCTATTACATTGTGCGACATGACCGGCGCGTGGTCAGGATCGTTTATCCACTCCGCATAGTTTTGGTCTATGTAGCGGGCAAAATTTTTATTGGCTTCCTGCTTTTGGCTCATCAAAATCTCCTGCATACTTTCTTCGCTCGACTTTGCCAGTTCCAGCTCCCAGTATATCAAATCCTTGTATAGCGCCTTCCACTCTTCATCGTTCAATTGGTCGTTTACCCGGCTACTGAGTTCCATAAAACCCTGCCGGTAGCTGTTGGTCACTTTTTCGCTAATCAACCGGTTGCTGTCAATTATTTTTTTGAGCGAAAGCAGTATTTGCTTGGGATTTACCGGTTTGATGAGGTAATCGGTTATTTGGGAGCCAATGGCATCGTCCATCAGGTATTCTTCCTCGCTTTTGGTAATCATTACCACGGGCAGGCTTGCATGGTTTTTCTTAATCTCGGCCAGGGTTTCAAGTCCGGTAAGTCCCGGCATGTTTTCGTCAAGAAAAATCACATCGTATAAATTTTCTTCCACCATTTCTATGGCTTCGCTTCCACTCACAGCGGTATCTACCGCATAGCCCTTTTGCTCCAATAGCATTATGTGGGGTTTCAGCAAATCTATTTCATCGTCGGCCCACAGTAGTTTTATTTTTCTCATGGTATTATTCTATTCAGATTATCAGATAGCGTTATTTTGCTGCTGCATTGAGCATAAACCCAAAAACCAGCAAAATAGTACGATTTGGGCAAAATTAAGATATTCAACGACCCCGTTTATGGCTTTGTAAGGATACCTCGCGATATTCTTTTCGAAATAATAGAGCACCCCTATTTTCAGCGTTTGCGGCGCATAAAACAATTGGGTCTCACCGACTTGGTATATCCCGGCGCCCACCATTCGCGTTTTCATCACACGCTGGGGGCCGTACACCTTATGAGCGAAGCCCTTGACAACCTGAAGCTGAAAGGCATAGAAATAAGCGACGAAGAAACCGAAGCTGCCCTCTTGGCTATTTTGCTGCACGATATTGGCCACGGGCCTTTTTCGCATGCACTCGAAAACAAATTCATTACCGGTGGCTCACACGAGCAGATTTCGCTGGCCTTTATGCAGTATTTCAACAATTTGCACCAAGGCAGGCTTCAGTTGGCCATCGAAATTTTTAAAGGCAGCTACCACCGCCCCTTCCTTTGTCAGTTGGTGTCGGGACAGCTCGATGTGGATAGACTGGATTATCTGCGTCGCGACAGCTTTTACACCGGAGTATCGGAAGGTGTTATCGGCTCCGACCGCATTATAAAAATGATGAATGTGCACCATGATGAACTGGTGGTTGACGAAAAAGGCATTTACTCTATCGAGAAATTTTTAATAGCGCGCAACCTGATGTACTGGCAAGTGTATTTGCACAAAACCGTGATAAGTGCCGAGATGTTGCTGGTAAAAATTATAGAACGCGCGGCGGGCTTGTACCAAAATGGATTTGGTTTTCACCTGAGCAAAAACATGCATTTTCTGCTGAAACAAATAAGCATACCCCATATAAATGAACCCGAAGTGCTGGCTGCCTTTGCCAAAACTGATGATACCGACGTGTTTAATGCCTGCAAAGAGTGGTGCGAACACCCCGACCCATTGCTTGCCAACCTGTGCCGT
Source organism: bacterium (assembly GCA_016124515.1). Taxonomy (GTDB): domain Bacteria; phylum Bacteroidota; class Bacteroidia; order CAILMK01; family JACPUW01; genus JACPUW01. Next base: position 19,700 of record WGNN01000060.1, on the reverse strand, counting down.
ATGCTGGTGAACAGAAACCTGCTGCGGGTAGAGCTGCGCAATGGCCCAACCGACCATGACTATTTAGATAAAGTAAAAGCGGCCTGCCAAACCAAACTTGGTCTTGGCCCCGAAGAATTGAACTACTACGTGCTGAGCGGCGAAGTGAGCAACACCACCTACCAAAATGAAAAATCGGCCATCAAGATACTTGACAAAAAAGGCCGACTCACCGACTTTGCTGTGGCAAGCGAACAGTACGACCTGAACGTGCTAACCAAGGAAGTGCAAAAACACTACATTTGCTACCCAAAATCGCTAATCCTATAATATAATGGTGTTTACTGCGGCTGAAATCAGTGCGCTTTTGCAAGGCGAACTTGTAGGTGACCCTAACGCTAAGGTGCACAATATTGCCCCCATTGAAAGCGCTTCAAAAGGCGATTTGAGCTTTATTTCCAATCCGAAATACGAAAAATACCTGACCGAAACCAAGGCCTCGGTGGTATTGGTAGGCAAGCACCTAAGCAGCGACAAACCCGGTCTTACCCTCATAAAGCTGGAGGATGTTTATACCGCCTTCAGTACCTTGCTAAAACAACTGGAGCAAATGCAGCAGCCCGGCAAAACCGGTATAGAACAACCCTCATACATTGCCCCTACCGCTACTATTGGCCAAAATGTTTACATCGGAGCATTTGCCTACATAGGCGAAAACGCCGTTATTGGCAACAACACGCAGATTTTTCCACACTGCTACGTGGGCGATAATGTGCAAATAGGCCAACACTGCACCTTGCATTCAGGGGTGAAATGCTATGCCAACACCCAAATAGGCCAACATGTAATCATCCACTCAGGTGCCGTAATTGGCAGCGATGGTTTTGGCTTTGCCCCCCAACCCGATGGTTCTTATGTAAAAATGCCGCAAACCGGCAATGTAGTGATAGACAACTACGTAGAAATTGGTGCCAACACCACCATTGACCGCGCCACCATCAAATCTACACACATCAAAAGCGGGGTAAAACTTGACAACCTCATACAGATAGCCCACAATGTAGAAATAGGCGAACACACCGCTGTAGCCGCGCAGGCTGGCATTTCAGGCAGTACGAAGGTTGGCCCAAATTGCCTTATTGGCGGACAGGCGGGCATAGTGGGGCATATAGAAATAGCCCGCGGAAGCAAGATAGGTGCAAAAGCCGGCATAGGCAAAAGCATAGCTACGGAAGGAAAAGGCTGGAGTGGCCGACCCGCCATTGAACATGGTCAAAGTCTTAAAATACAAGCCATTACCAAAAAACTACCTGAGCTATACAAACAGGTTCAGGAACTGGAAAAGAAATTGAACAAACTAAGTAATAAAGGTGAAAGCCCAAATGAACAATAAACAAACCACGCTCAAGAGTCCCGTATCGTTATCGGGCGTTGGCCTGCACACGGGTCAGTCAGCAACCATTACCCTGCATCCTGCCGAAATAGGCTTCGGCTACAAATTCAAGCGCATCGACCTTGAAGGCATGCCTGTAATTCCTGCCGATGTGGACTTGGTAGTGGATGTTTCGCGCGGAACAACCCTTGAGAAAAACGGCGCCCGCGTAGGCACTGTTGAACATTTGCTGGCCGCCCTTACGGGAATGGAACTCGACAATGTGCTCGTAGAAATTGATGCCCCCGAAGTACCCATAATGGATGGAAGTGCGGCGCCTTTTATTGCCGCCATCAACCAAGCCGGCACCGTAGAGCAATCGGCAGAGCGGCAGTTTTTGGTAATTGAAGACAACCTGACCTACACCGAAGCAGCAAGGCAGGTTGACATGATAGCCATGCCCTACGACAGCGGCACCCGCATGACCGTGATGATAGACTACAACTCCCCTATTTTGGGCAGCCAACATGCCTCTATCAGCAGCATGGATTTGTTTGAAAATGAAATAGCATCGAGCCGAACCTTTTGCTTTTTGCACGAGCTGGAAGCGCTTTCAAAAGCCAACTTGATAAAAGGTGGCGATTTGGAAAATGCCATCGTAATAGTTGACCGCGCGGTTGATGAAGAAGAACTGGACCACCTGGCCAAGTTGCTCAACAAACAAAAAGTGGCTGTGAAAGAAGAAGGCATTTTGAACAACGTAGAGCTGCGACACCAAAATGAGCCCGCCCGACACAAATTGCTGGATCTTATTGGCGATTTGGCGCTGGTAGGCGTACCAATAAAAGGCCATATAATGGCAGCGCGACCCGGCCACGCTGCCAATGTAGAGTTTGCCAAAAAACTGAAAAAACTGTGGCTGCAACAACGCAAAAATCCGCCTGCACCCAAATACGACCCCAACAAAACCCCTGTATTTACCAATCAGGATATACAACGACTGCTGCCGCATGCCGATCCTTTTATATTGGTTGACAAGGTTATAGAGCTATCGGAAAACCACATAGTGGGCATTAAGAATGTGACCATAGACCAACCGTTTTTCAAAGGACATTTTCCGGGCAATCCGGTAATGCCGGGCGTATTGCAGATAGAAACTATGGCCCAAACCGGCGGTGTGATGATACTGAGCAATGTAGATGATCCGGAAAACTACGATACCTACTTCATGAAAATTGACAATTGCAAGTTCAAAGAGAAGGTAGTACCCGGCGATACCATGATTATTAAGGCAGAACTAACCCAACCCGTGCGTAGAGGCATTTGCAGTATGCACTGTAAGGTTTTTGTGGGCAACAAACTGGTAACCGAAGCCGACCTGATGGCAGCGGTTGTAAAAAGAAACTAACCTGAAAACCCTATGCACCAACCTTTAGCCTACGTACACCCACAGGCAAAAATTGCCCAAAATGTGGTGATAGAACCCTTCGTGACCATTGACAAAGATGTGGTAATAGAAGAAGGCACCTGGATAGGCTCGCATGTGAGCATTATGTCGGGCGCACGCATTGGCAAAAATTGCAAGATATTCCCCGGTGCCGTTATTGCGGCCATCCCACAAGACCTCAAGTTTGGCGGCGAAGATTCTACCGTAGAAATTGGCGACAACACCATTATCCGCGAGTTTGTAACCATTAACCGCGGCACCCAATACAGCCAAAAAACCGTAATAGGCAAAAACTGTTTGCTGATGGCCTATGTGCACGTGGCTCACGATTGCGTGATAGGCGACCACTGTATTTTGGCCAATAATGCCACACTTGCCGGTCACATAGAAATCGGCGATTTTGCGATTTTGGGTGGCATGACCGCCATTCACCAATTTGTAAAAGTGGGCAGCCATGCATTTTTTGCCGGTGGTTCATTGGTAAATAAAGATGTACCGCCTTATGTAAAAGCCGCCCGTTTTCCGCTGTCGTATGTGGGCGTAAACAGTATTGGCCTGCGCCGCCGCGGTTTTCAAAACGAGCAGATAAACCGCATACTGGATATTTACCGCATTTTGTTTGTCAAATCATACAACACCACGCAGGCACTTGATATCATTGAAGGAGAATTGCCCGCCTCAGCAGAGAAAGACGAAATCATCCAGTTTATTTCAAAATCCACCCGTGGATTGATGCGTGGATTCAAGTCGAGAAATGACAATAACCGTTAGCAAGCTTACCAAGCGTTTCAACCGAAATGTGATTTTCAGCGATATGAGCTGTTCTTTTCCATCAAACAGCATATCGGCCATTTTGGGACCCAACGGTAGCGGCAAATCAACTTTTTTGCGTGTATTGGCCGCACAGCTTGAGCCCGATGAAGGGAGCCTGCACTACCCCGAAGGCATGAACAGCCACAACGCCTACCAAGAGCTTGGCTTTGTAGCACCCTACATCGATATTCCCGAAGAATTCAGCTTTGACGAATTGCTAACATTTCATAAAAAGTTTAAATCATCAGTCCTGAGCAACGATGAAATAATTGACCGTTGTCATTTATTGAAATTCAGGCATACCGCCATAAAAGAGTACTCATCGGGCATGAAACAGCGTGTTAAGTTGTCGCTCAACTTGTTTTTTGACCTGAAGCTGTATCTGTTTGACGAGCCCTGTTCCCACCTCGACAAAGAAGGTTTTCAATGGTTTAACGAACACGTTCAAGCACTTACAAAAAAAGGAATAGTGGTAATAGGCTCCAACAACGAAAATGAGTACCGGCATGCCCAACAATTAATTGATATTCAACACTTCAAGAAAAATGGTTCCATATCTGCCAACAATTAGTTGATTATTTCATTCTCATGACTTCTTATAATTCGCAAAAGCGTTTAGATTTGCATCGCATTTCACTTAATGTTAGGTTTTTTAACTAAAATTCACTTGATGAGTAAAATCGTCGCTCCCCGCATACTAAGTATGGTATTGGGGCTATTTTTTACAATAGCCATAGCCCAAAATTCATTTGCACAAACCCACGAAAGCCCTGATAATGCAGCGGCTGTAGAACACGTGGATGAAACCCAGAATCCCCAATGGAAAAACGCTCCGTTACCGCAGGATTTGGCCAACAAGCGTTTGTCGCAGTTTGCGCTTGATAAGCAATTGGATGCCAACAAAAGCATTGACACGAACAACAGCCTGTTTTACTGGCTCATTTCGCTCATAGTTATCATGCTGCTCATCGTATTGGGCACTGCCATGAAACTGCTCAATGGCTTGTCAAAAATTTCAGGAGCCACTACCAAGGAGCCTAACTACGACAAATTGAACGGCAACATGTTCCTTGCCTTCCTTTTCGTATTTATGGGTGCCATTTTGTACGAAATCATGATCCACAAGCAATACCTGCTTCCTGAATCAGCCTCAAAGCACGGTCAGTCTATCGATATGATACTCTGGATCACCTTTGCACTTACAGGATTTGTATTTGTGGTAACACAAGCCTTGCTCTTCATTTTTGCCTTTAAATACCGCCAAAAAGAAGGTCAAACCGCTATTTATTATCCAAAGAACGACAAGTTGGAAATTCTGTGGACCACCATTCCCGCAGTGGTGCTTACCCTGTTGGTATTGTTTGGTTTCAGAATCTGGGTAAATACCACCATTACCAATGCCAATGCCGAAGAGTATTACGAAATAGAACTCTACGCCTATCAATTTGGCTGGAAGTTTCGCTATCCCGGTCCCGACGGCAAATTGGGTAGAACCGACTACCGTCTTACCAATACCGAGTTGCCTGGCGGAACAGTCAATGCAATTGCTCTTGATATTACTGACCCGGCTTCGGCTGACGACATAGTGAAAGACGAACTGATACTGCCAAAAGGCGTGATGGTGAAACTGAGAATGCGCTCAAGAGATGTGCTACACGCAGCCCACCTGCCGCACTTCCGCGCACAGATGTATTGCGTACCCGGTACGCCTACACAGTTTAACCTTGAGCCACTCTACACCACCGAAGAGTTCAGAAGCAGAATCAACAAGCCCGATTTCAATTTTGAGTTGGCTTGTAACCAAATATGTGGTGCATCGCACTACGCTATGAAAAGAGAAATAAAAGTAGTAGAACTTAAAGACTACACAGCCTGGATGAGCAGCGAAAAACCCCTGTTTACCAGTGCTGAAAATAGCAACACCAACCAATTAACGCTGAAGTAAATAGCCTTTAATCAAACCAAAAAATTATTAGATGAGCGCTCACGGACATTCTGAAAGCTTCATTAGCAAGTACATCTTCAGTCAAGACCACAAAACAATAGCCAAGCAATACCTCATCACAGGTATATTCATGGGATTTGTGGGTGGTTTTCTTTCAACTTTCTTCCGTTTGCAACTTGGTTGGGACGGCATAGACCTCGGTTTTTTGAAAGGAGTGTTTGGAAACTACCTGACCGATACCGGCGACGCCTACACCCTGGCGCCCGACAAATACCTGGCTTTGGTAACCATGCACGGAACCATCATCGTGTTCTTTGTACTTACAGCAGGTCTTAGCGGTACTTTTTCAAACCTACTCATTCCCTTGCAAATTGGAGCCCGCGATATGGCATCGCCCTTCCTCAATATGCTTTCTTACTGGTTTTTCTTCGTTTCATCAGTAATCATGATTTGCTCATTGTTTATTGAAACAGGACCTGCATCAGCCGGTTGGACAGTTTATCCGCCATTGAGTGCCCTGCCTAAAGCGATACCCGGTTCGGGATTAGGTATGACCCTTTGGCTCGTAGCCATGGCGCTTTTCATCGCCTCATCCTTAATGGGTGCGCTCAACTACATCTCTACCATACTCAACATGAGAACCAAAGGTTTGTCGTTCAAAAAACTTCCACTTACCATTTGGTCATTCTTCCTGACAGCTATTTTGGGTACCCTTTCGTTCCCCGTATTGCTTTCAGCTGCCTTGTTGCTCATTTTTGACAGAAGCTTTGGTACTTCATTTTACTTATCAGACATTTATATAGATGGTGCAGCGCTAACCGCCCAAACCGGTGGTAGTCCTATCCTGTTCCAACACTTGTTTTGGTTCTTGGGTCACCCCGAAGTATATATCATTTTGATGCCTGCCTTGGGTATTACCTCCGAAGTAATAGCAACCAATGCACGCAAACCCATTTTTGGTTACCACGCCATGGTTATTTCACTTTTGGGTATTTCTGTGTTGTCGTTTATCGTGTGGGGTCACCACATGTTCGTTACCGGTATGAATCCATTCCTTGGTGGCGTGTTCATGATTGTTACCCTCATTATTGCCATACCTTCTGCGGTAAAAACCTTTAACTACCTGGCCACACTTTGGCGTGGCAACATCCACTTTACCAACGGAATGTTGTTTGCCATCGGGTTGGTATCCTTGTTTATCAGCGGTGGTTTAACCGGTATTTTCCTCGGAAACGCAGCCATTGACATTCCGCTACACAACACCTATTTTGTGGTAGCCCACTTCCACATTGTAATGGGTGCTTCGGCCATATTCGGAATGTTTGCCGGTGTGTACCACTGGTACCCCAAAATGTTTGGCCGTATAATGAACAAAAAACTTGGTTACATACACTTCTGGCTCACTTTCATTTCGGTTTATTGCGTGTTCTTCCCTCAACACTTCCAAGGCTTGGCAGGTGTTCCACGTCGTTACTACGCCTTTACCGAATTTGAATTTGCAGAAGTATTCATTGACTTGAACAAATTCATGTCCATAGCCGCCATCATTGGTTTTGGTGCTCAGTTTGTATTCCTTTACAACTTTGTAACAAGCATGTTTAATGGCAAAAAAGCCGGCAGAAACCCATGGAAAGCCAACACATTGGAATGGTCGGTTGAAAACCCCGGACATGGCAACTGGCCCGCTGCTATACCTGAAGTTTTCAGAGGACCACATGAGTACAGCAAACCGGGAGTTGCGCTTGACTACTTGCCACAATGGATAAGCGATGAAGATTTGGAGCGCGGTGTTGACTACGACAACGAAGCCCACGACCCTGTAAAGAAAGAAATTACGGTAAAACCTACCGAAACTATTAAGGAAGGAGAATAATCGTCGTCTGATGAACAGCACGAATCAGGTATATAACAACACGGCTCAGCTGGGCTTAAAAGCAAAGCTCAGCGACTACAGTCAGTTGTTCAAACTGAGGCTTACGAGCTTGGTTGTGTTCTCAACCTTTGTAGGCTATACCGTTTCAGCCGGCGCAGATGCCAATTGGTTTTTACTCATTCCGCTTTTGGTGGGTGGTTTTTTAACCGTTGCATCGGCCAACAGTCTCAATCAGGTAATTGAAAGAAACACCGACCGCTTGATGACCCGCACGCTGAACCGCCCTGTAGCTACCGGACGCATGAGTGTGAATGAAGCCTTGGTTGCTTCGGTAGCAAGTGGATTAATTGGTGTGCTGCTTATCGGCTATTTCCTCAACCCCTTGAGCGCCCTGCTTGCTTTTGCAGGTTTGGTGATTTACGCCTTTATGTACACCCCGCTGAAACAAATAAATGGTGTATCGGTATGGGTGGGTGCTGTAGCAGGTGCCGTGCCACCATTGGTAGGCATTGCAGCAGCATCAGGTAGCATTGGCGCCTTTGGCTGGTACCTTTTTGTGGTGCAGTTTTTCTGGCAATTTCCGCACTTCTACGCCATAGCATGGCTTCTTGACGAAGATTACAAAAAAGCAGGTTTGAAACTGATGCCCATTGGTGGCAAAAGAGACAAAGCCTCAGCCTGGCAAATAATGATATTGACCACGGTGCTCATTCCATCGGCTTTGATTCCGGCCATGTACGGCGTTACAAGCTGGGTGAGTGCTGTAGTAGCCGCTTTGGCCGGTGTGTATTTGCTCACCAAAGCCATTAAGCTATTCAAAAGCCTGGACAATACCGATGCAAAAGCGCTTATGTTCGCTTCGTTTGCCTATTTGCCCATTATACTTATTACCTATTTAATAGAATTTACCCTTAAATAATGTCTGTTTTAATAACCCATAAAGGAGAAACCAACTTTAAGATAGATCCAACACAGTTTACTATTTGGATTTTTCTGGTAAGTGTGGTGATGCTTTTTGCTGCATTTACCAGCGGATATATTGTGCGCAAGGCACAAGGCGATTGGGTAAACTTTGAGCTCCCCCCCATTTTTATGTATTCCTGCCTTACCGTGGTGCTGTCAAGTGCTACTATGGTGGCAGCGCAGGTAGCTCAAAAAAGAGCCCATAAAGGCCAAATGCAATTGGCCCTTTTTGCCTCACTACTCATTGGCCTTGCTTTCATTTACATGCAATTTGTAGGGTGGAACGAGCTGATGGATATGGGAATTTACTTTGTGGGCAATCCATCGGGTTCTTTCCTTTTTGTTATCAGCGGCTTGCATGCGGTTCACTTTGCCTCGGGCATATTGGCCATACTGGTTTCGCTGTTGCGCTCATTTCTTCTCGACAAAAATGAAATACAGAGCCAAAAAATTGGCGCGGTAGCAATATACTGGCACTTTGTAGGTGCTTTATGGATTTACTTGTACTTGTTTTTATCAAACGCATAATCAAGACTTAAGCTTAGCATATGTCAACTGAAATTACAATTGAAAACGGTGGAAATGTTTGGGATGGCCGCAGACTGGCTCTAGGCGCCACCTATGGAAAAGTGATGATGTGGTTTTTCCTATTGTCAGATGCCTTCACTTTCTCAGCTTTCCTTACAGCCTATGGCTTTTTCAGATTTTCATCAACCACCTGGCCCAGTCCCGAAGTGGTTTTCCAAAGCTTCCCCATTTTTGCCCCACACGGCGGATGGCCTTTGGTATTTGTAGGTTTAATGACATTTATACTCATTGCGAGTAGCCTTACCATGGTACTTGCCGTGGAAGCAGGTCACCGAAAAGACAATAAATCAGTTGTACGATACTTGGTGTTTACCATTATTGGTGGTGCCACTTTCCTTAGCTGTCAGGCTTACGAGTGGTCGCACTTGCTACACCAAGGTTTGTGGATTGGCATTTCAAACAACGATTTTCAGGTAACTGAAGAAATGGCTGATGGCGAACACCACGGTGGCGAAGATGCCAAAGAATGGATAGCCACCCGCCGAATTTTCTATCCGGTAAAAACCGTGATTGATGGCGAAGAGTGGAACATTGGCGGCGAAGAAAAACACGAAGGAACCCGCATGTTGGGCCCCGACTATTTTCCTAAATCAGACAAACCCGTGCTTGACTACAATGGCGTAGCCTACATGAACGGACATGGCGACTACATAAACCCAGGCGACGCAGAAATGGTGTTGCCATCAGGTGAAACCATGATGTTTGGCAAACTCTTCTTCTTTATTACCGGTTTCCACGGTTTCCACGTATTCTCAGGTGTGGTTATACTTGTGATATTGCTTACCATGGTAGTAAAAGGCATGATGGCCAAACGCGGTCACTACGAAATGGTGGAAAAAGTTGGTCTCTACTGGCACTTTGTAGATTTGGTTTGGGTATTTGTATTTACACTATTCTATTTGATATAACACTTGGTTTAACCCTATAAAAGAGAACGAATATGTCAGATTCACCACACGATATGGTACACGACGGTGCTTACGAAGCCGAAGCTTACGGACTGCACGTACCACATTCAAGCAAAAAAGAAATACTAACTGTATTTGTAGTACTGGCAGTGCTCACAGGTATTGAGTTTGTGCTTGCCTTTGCCATGCACCCGAGTGTAGCACGCACCATTATTTTCCTTGTGCTTACTATATTTAAAGCTGCCGGTATCGTATTGTACTTTATGCACATGAAACACGAGCTCAAGCGCCTGATGTACTCTGTGCTGCTGCCGCTCATTTTTATCGTGTATCTGGTAGCCCTACTCATTATTGAAACTCAAGGATAACTGAATGAACTGGCGCAATGCCGGAATCCTTTTTCTGGTACTTATAGTACCCGTGCTGTTGATACTTCTCTTTAAAACAGGAACCACTAAGCTTGAACGCTTGCCTGTGTTTGGCGAAAGACAGTTTGAAAATGGTGATTCTGTAGATTATTCAATCAATTTAGACGAAATATGTGCGATTCCTGACTCGGTTCGGGGATCGCATTTTCTTTTGTACTTCAGCGAAAATGAAGACAACATACTGCGGCACGACGCTTTGGAAAACCTGCAACTGATAGCCAACCGACTGGTGAACGCACAGGTGCACCCAAAAAACCCGGTGAAAGATGTGTATATACTTTCGGTGAGCAACAAAGCTTTTGAAGAAACGCGTCCGCGCACTTGGCTGCAACTATCGGCCAAAGAAAGTGTGGAGACCTTTGTGAAAGACAGGTTGGATAACGGATTTGCAAAAAGTGATAAACCAATTGAAGACCACCTCAGTTATTTGGTGGATAAAGATGGCCGCATCCGCTCGGTGTATTTTACAGCGCATGGCAAATTTGACCGTGACATACTGGGCGAACTTGTGGTTTTACAAAATGAATATGGACACTAGCCAACAAGTTAAAAAATACAACCGACTGGCCTTGGCTGCTTCAATAGCCATTCCTCTGGTGGTTGCCGTTTTGTTTAGAGACCGCTACATTACCGGACTTGACTTGTCGTTTCTGCCACCTGTTTATGCAGGAATTAACGGACTCACCGCGGTGATGTTGATTTTGGCCTTCAGGGCGATAAAAAGTGGCAACCGCGCCGCTCACGAACGATTTATAAAAATAAGTCTGGGCCTGTCGGCAGCTTTTTTGGTGATGTATGTACTCTACCATGTAAGCAGCGACACCACTCCATACGGCGGCGAAGGCTTTTTGAAATACCTCTACTATTTTGTGCTCATCACCCACGTATGCCTTTCGGTGGTAATTATTCCCTTTGTGCTTTATACCTACATAAGGGCCATTACCGGCAGGTTTGCCTTGCACAAAAAACTGGCTAAGATTACTTTCCCCCTTTGGCTCTACGTAGCCATTACCGGGGTAATTGTATATTTGATGATTGCACCTTATTACCCATAGATGTTATGTCATTTTTCAACAAAAAATTCCTTTTTCTTGTAATACTTATCACCGTGGGTGTGTTTTCGGCAGGCGAAGTTGCGGCCCAATGTCAGGCTTGTAAATCGACCGTTGAAACCAATTTGGCAGATGGCGGCACTACCGGCCTTGGCTTAAACCATGGAATCCTTTACCTGCTTGCCATGCCCTATTTAATGGCGGTAACCATTGGATCTATCTGGTACTTTAAATTCAGAAACAGAAAGCACATTTAACAATGTCAAAAGCACCCGGTTGGTTTGCGAGTATGCTATCGCAAAAATGCCCACACTGCCGCTCAGAGAAGGTTTTTCTCCATCCGAGCTATTCCTTTAGTTTTTTGCAAATGCATGAGAAGTGTCCGCATTGCCAAATGAACTTTGAACCCGAACCCGGCTTTTACTGGGGCGCCATGTACATTACCTACGCTTTCAACGCGGGTTTGGCCATTACCGCAAGTCTTGTTATGTTCTTGTTTTTTGGCAATCCCGATATTTGGGTTTATGTAGGCGTTATAGCCGGCCTAAGCTTGGTGTTGGCTCCTGTGTTTTTCAGGTACAGCCGCATGATATTGTTGTATGGATTGGGGGGCAAAAAATTTGACGCCACGCTGTACAAAAAAGCCTAATCGAGCAGGGCTTCTATTTCTTCCATTATTTTTTCAGACTCATCGGTATTTGAGAATTCCCTGAGCATTTGGTTAAACAGCTCATCTGAACTCAGGTCTTCGAGTCTAATAAGTTCGTAGTCAACTTTGTGCAGTTGCGTATCGTTGAAATACTCGTACAAGCGCCAGTTGCCATCGGTATATTCCAGGGCCGTGCAGTTTTCAATCCAGTCGCCGGAGTTGAGGTAGTTTATTTGCTTGCCGCCTTTGCGCACCACTTTTTGTTTGGGTTGGTGTATGTGGCCACACACTACATTTTGGTAGCCATTGTCTATGCCAATTTCCGCCGCCGTCATCTCAAAATCATCAATAAACTTGATGGCTTTTTTCACGCCGTTTTTCACCTTTTTTGAAAGCGAAATGCGGTTTCGCCCAAACTTTAGCAAAATAAAGTTTACAAAACTGTTTACGGCAATTAAGGTGTCGTAGCCCACAGCACCCAACTTGCACAGCCATTTGGAGTATTTCATGGTCACGTCAAATACATCGCCGTGAAAAATCCAGGTTTTTTTGCCATTCAAATCGAGCAGCACCTTGTTTTTTATTCTGAAACTGCCCATGCTAAAACCTACGAATTTGCGCAAAAGCTCATCGTGGTTGCCGGTTACATAATCAACCTTTACTCCTTCGGTTATCCAATTGAGAATGTGTTTTATTACCTGCATGTGGCTTTGCGGCCAATAGCGTTTTTTAAATTGCCAGATGTCAATAATATCGCCATTGAGTACCACCCGCTTGGGGTTTATGCTTTTCAGGTACTTGAGCAATTCCTTGGCATGGCAGCCATAAGTGCCTAAGTGGATGTCGGAAATAACCAAAAGATCAATGTCTCTCATGCGCTTTATTGATTACCTGCAAAGCTATTTTAGCCATTTTAAGTGCAGGTTGGCAGCTGATTATGAAAGTATTATGCATAGCGCGGTTTGCATTAGGGGTAGTAATATTATGCTAATATTGAAGGCTTTGTTTGGCTTTTAAACCGCCTTTTAGGAATATTGTGCCAACTCAATGACGAAAATTTGAATCTGGTTCTAACAGGTGCTCTATACGGCCTCGTACTCATGTTCAGTGCCGGACCTTCGTTTTTTTACCTCATTAAAGTAGGTATTGAAAAAGGGTTTAGAAAAGCGGTAAGCTTTGCCTTTGGTATTTTCCTTTCTGATATTCTGTTGCTGGCACTCATCTATCTGGGGCTACAGCCGCTGTTTGAAAACGATATGTTCAAGCAGATTTTCAGCTTGGTTTCGGGCTTGCTCATTTTTCTTTTCGGGCTCAGCATGCTTATGAAAAAACGCACCGAAGGAAGCAATATAGCCATTGAATTGAGCGACAAGCCTTTCTACATGTACATTGCCAAGGGTTTTGGCATCAATGCGCTCAACCCATTTACCATTGCACTTTGGGTGGGTATTTTGGGCTCGGTAAGCCCCGAAAACAAATCTGATTTTACCCTTTTTATCTCAGGCTTGCTGGGCATTATTTTTTTAAGCGATTCGGCTAAAGCTTATTTGGCAAAGGTTATTGGCAAAATGCTCACCGAAAAAGCCATTTTCCGCCTCAACAAAATTCTGGGTATTGCCTTCTCTATAATTGGCATCTACTTTATGTATGTGTTTTACCAATCGTTTTTCGACGGCCACCAAATACAAATTGAAGTGCCCAATATTTAGGTTTCGTCCGCCCCTCCTACTTTTCATCTTCATCCCAGGGCCGTGGTTCTTTTTCCCAGATAAACTGGTAACCCGTAGCGCGTATTTCCATTTCGTAGGTTCGCCTGAATCTGTAGATATTGTCAGGATTTGAGGCCAGGAATCCAACGGCCAGCATAACAAGTATGGCCAAAGCCCACAAACCTATGCCCAATGTACGGCGCCATATAGCGGCCATGCGCTGAAGCGGTGCTTTGAGCACTTGTAAAATGAGCAACCAACACATGAGATAAACCGCCACATTAAACAAAAATGGAGCTATGAATATTTGCAGCGACAGTGAGGTGTGCCATCCCGAGCAAACAAATGGAAGCGGAAAACCTTTGAAAATATCCGTAGGTCCATCAACCACGGCCACATACCACCATTTGGTAAATAAGGCCATGGAAATAATGCTAAGCGGAATAGCAGCGAACAAATATTTGCGGCGGGCGGCCAAAACTATCCAATGTTTTTGCTCTGCTCCTTCATTTCAAGTTTCAGCTTGTCTATGGTTCCCTGTGGCAGGTCGTTCATGTCAAGTATCATAAGGCCGTCAAGTGCGTTGTTGAATTTAGGATCAATATTGAAGGCGATAATCTTGGCGTTTTGCTTCAGGTATTTTTTCAAAAGCACCGGCACTTTGCTCTCCGAAGGCTCTATTTCGCTGATGAGTTTATCCAGTTTGCCCAAATCAGTAAAATTGAGTGCATCGAGCAATTTTTCATCGCGGTCACGCTTTTTCACTTCAAATTCGGTGCGTGGCTTCACCATTTCGGCCAACTCGGCATTGTAGTAGTTGCGTTTTATAAACTCAATAATCATCCACTTGGCAATGTCGCTGTATTGGTTGCTAATGGTTACAGGCCCAATAATGTACCGGAATTGGGCATTTTGCAGCAAAAAATGCAAAATACCACGCCACAACAAAAACAGGGGAAGCGGTTTGGTTTGGTAGGCTTTTGCTACAAAGGAGCGTCCCAACTCCACGGTCTGTTTCAATATGGGCGAAAACTCGTCTTTGTAACGGAAAAGGCTTTGGGTGTAAAATCCTTTTTTACCGAATTCCAGCATTATTTCGTCGCCTTTGCCAATGCGGTAGGCACCGGCTATTTGCTCTTGCTTCTTGTCCCAGATAAACAAATGGCGGTAATAAAGGTCGTACTCATCAATATCTATCGACTCGTTTGAGCCCTCGCCCACCTCTCTGAAAGTTATTTCGCGCAGGCGGCCAATTTCCTGCAATACATTTTCTATTTGCGATGAATGGGCAATATAAACCATAAAATCGCCTTGCTCAAGAATGAGGTTTTCGCGTGCCAGTTTTTTTATTTCGGCCAACTGAAGCTCGCGCGGAACGGCATCAATAATGGTTTGCGGCTTTTTAAGTGCCTGCAAATTGGGGCGGAAAAACCGCTTGATATTTATTTCCGTGCCAAGCGCGTAGGTCTTGGCGCGTAAAAACTTGCCCACTTTTTCGTCGGTATCAAACTCGGCTATTTCTTCCGGTTTTATAGGATTGCCTATGCGCACCGATATGTGGTGGCCTTTTTTGTTGAGAATTTCGGCAGGTATGCGCGCCGACCGCAGCGAAGAATGTACCCGGCCAAGCATGTGAAACAATTGGCTGTTGGTGCCCGCAAAAAAGAGCGGAATAACCGGCACTTTAGCCGCTTTTATAATTTTTACCGCAGAAATCTGCCAATCTCTATCAGCTATTTTTTTGGTGCCTTTGTATTTGGTTGAAACCTCGCCCGCGGGAAACAAACCCAGCGGGTGGCCGTCTTTAAGGTGTTGCAAGGTTTTGCGCAGGCCGCCAAAACTGTTGGCTCTCACATGCTCCCCTTCAAATGGATTTACCGCAAAAAAAGATTGCTTGAGCGGTTCAATTTTTTCGAGCATAAAGTTGGCCATCACTTTGGAATCGGGCCTTCTTGTGAGCAGCAATTTTATCATAATGAGCCCATCTATAAAGCCATACGGGTGGTTGGCTACAATTATAAAAGGACCATCGGAAGGCAGGCGCTCCAGCTCGTGTTCTTTTACTTCAATTGATACATCAAGGTTTTTAAATAGGTTGTCTATAAAAACCAAAGGGTTGGTATCATAAGAATTCTTATACAGCTCATTTACCTTATTGTATTGGAAAAGCCGCATAAGAGGTACTGCCAAAAACTCAAGACCATACCTTTTGAGGTTGGCTGCTTCGGCAAATTCATTTTTATCTATAAAATCCATCAATTGGTTTCAGAGTTAACAAAAGTATCTATGTATGTCGTTTAAAGTATGGTTTTGTGGCAACATTTCCAAAAAGCAAAGATTTATCGGGCAGGTTAAATTAATGTTTTCACGCTAAAATTCGATGTAAATGCAGGCCTGAAGGCTGTGGTTAACATTGGGGTTTTATTTGATTGCTACTATTGGCGCTCTTAAAAGATTTGATGAAGTCGATTGTACAATCATTTAAATTTCAACTTTTAGCAAGCTTTTTAGTGGTCTATCTGGTTTTCGTTTTAGCCATTGCCACCACTTCCATCATTAAGGCACACAACAACAAATACAGCGAGTACATACAATTACTTAAAAGTACGGAGCTTATTTTTACCAAAATGCTAAGTCAGGAGCAGGCATTTTTGCTTTTTACGGTTAGGGATGATGCTTATTACAAATCGGGCAGCAGCGACTACCTGCTGCGGCGCAATACCTACTTCAAGGAGTTGAAGGAAATGCTTCAGCAAATTAAAAAAAATCCCTTTACCAGCGATGCGCACCAAATTGACAGCCTGCTACAACTGCTTGAACTGCACCACAATTTGTTTGTATCGGTTGAAGGAAAGCTCCGCGAAAAGGGGTTTAAGGATTACGGTCTCATTGGCGAAATGCGCAAATACATACACGAGCTTGAATACAAACCCGACGTGGCCATTTCAAGGGTGGATATTTTGCAGCTGCGTCGCCACGAAAAAGATTTTTTGCTCCGCAACTCTGAATACTATGCGCAAAGCCACGAAATACTGTGCGACCGCATTCTCACCCAACTGGGCACCGACTCGGTAAAAAACCACGCCGATTTGGTATTACTTAGAAAGTACAAGCGCAAATTTGGCCGGGTTTGCAGTATTTCGGCTGAGTTGGGTACTTATGATACACAAGGTTTGCTCTTGCGTTTGCAGGGTATTTCGCGCAAGTTTTTTGAGAAGATAGACGAAGACATTAGCACCACCACCTACAACTACAAAAACAAGAGCAACTTGTTGCAAACGGCCTTTTATTTGGCCATAGCCATTGCACTAATCATTGGTTTGGCTGCAAGTTTTCAGTTTGCGCGCAAACGCTCGCATCCTATTAACGACCTCGTGCGGCGTATCAATTTGATTCCCATTAAAGGCGATAACGCTTTTGACAATGGTATCAAATACGCTTCAAAAGAACTCAATGAACTGTATGAGTCGTTCAAAAAAGTGTTTGCCGAGCTGAAGCAGCAAATGAAACTCACCAATGAAAACGCTGTAGTATTGGAAACCCAATATACTGAACTACAGCAGGTAAACCGCGAGTTGGACCAGTTTGTTTACAGCATTTCGCACGACCTGCGCGCCCCGCTCACCTCGGTAATGGGACTCATAGAACTCATGCAAATGGAAAACAAACAAGAAGAGCTCAACACCTTGATTGCCCTTATGAAAAACAGTGTAAACAAGCTCGACCTGTTTATACACGACATACTCGACTACTCGCGCAACAGCAGGCAAAGCATTGTGGTTGAAGAATTTAATGTAAATGAATTGGTAAACGAAATTTTTGAAAGCCTGCACTACATGCTCCAAGACCGCAAGCCCGACAAAAGAATTGGCTGCGCTGAAAATACCTTTTTTATAGGCGATAAAAGAAGGATAAAGGTTATACTGAACAACCTCATATCAAACGCTGTAAAATATGCCGATCCTGAAAAAGAAGACGCCTTTATTGAGGTGGACTGTGTAGTAAATGAGGGCAGGCTGCACATATCGGTGGTTGACAACGGCATAGGGATTGACGAAGTGCATCTCGACAAAATATTTGGCATGTTTTACCGCGCCACCGATAAGTCAAAAGGCTCAGGACTTGGTCTTTATATTGTAAATGAAACCGTAAAAGTGCTTGGTGGGCAAATAAAAATAAACTCCATTTTGCATGTAGGCACCACCGTCACAGTAATTATTCCAAAAGCGCAGCAGGCTTAGAACCACTGAAAATCCTCGCCCAAAAGCGCAACCAATCTGGCCTGATCATCCAGGTAAAGCTCTTTCAAATAGTCAAATGTTTCGGGTTTGATTTCCGGATACTTGGCCACATGTTTCCTGCTCATTTGCTGTGGTGGCGTATTTGAAATACCCAAAAAGGCATACACCTTTGCCAGTTCCACCTCGGGTTGTTCCGATAGCAATTCGCTTTTTAGCACCAATACATTTTCCCTTCCAAAGGCGTCAAACCATCGCTTCACCTGCGGGTAATACATTCCGCGCGATGCATAACTGTATCGTTTGTATGCCAATGAGTTGTAGGTCGCATCATTTTTCATCTTTTCCAACTCGCCCTGTAAGCGGTTGTTTTCCGCCGCAATGGCCTCTTCAAAAGTTTTCAAAGGCTCTTTGCCGGTTCGCAATTGCATGTGGTAATGGCTGTAGGCACGCAATATGGGGTTCCTGAGCAAGATAATTATTTTCACATCCGGCAATTCCGCTTTAATTCTATCGGCTACATGCGGATGAAAAATATAGTAAGGCGATGCCTCCCCTGTTTTGCGTTGGTTCCATTTCAAAGGAAAATACCGCTTGTAGAAGCGCATGCCTTTCTGGTAATTGTCATCAAAAAAATGAACTTCCTTGGGTCGCGAAAGTTTCAGTTGCGGGTGCTGATCGAGGTAAGCAAACAGCGAGGTGGTGCCGCCCTTTTGTACCCCGGTAATAATAAAGTCAGGGTATTTTCTGTACCGCGACAATAGTGAGCGTACAAATAGACCAATTCGCTTGGGCAGTGGGAGTTCATCGCTGTGCAAGGTGCCTGTTTTTAATAAATTAAACTGCGCAAATATGGCAAATAGACCAACTATGCAAGGCTTATTTTCCCAAAAAATGGCGGGCTCTCCCTGTATATTTGCGCAAAATTTTTAAACCACCCCATGACTACGCCAAAAAATTATGTACCTGCCGAGAGCGAAGACAAATGGTACAAACTATGGATTGAGAGCGGAATTTTCAACTCAACACCCGATGAAAGGACTCCTTACACGGTCGTTATTCCGCCCCCAAATGTCACCGGCGTATTGCACATGGGCCACACCCTCAACAATACCATACAGGATATACTCATTCGCCATGCGCGCATGCAGGGTTTCAATGCCTGTTGGGTGCCCGGCACCGACCACGCTTCTATAGCCACCGAAGCCAAAGTGGTGAACCTGCTAAAGGAACAGGGACTTAATAAATTTGATATCGGTCGCGAAAAATTTCTTGAACACGCTTTGAGTGGAAGGAAAAATATGGCGGCATCATTATAAAGCAGCTCAAAAAACTGGGCGCCTCCTGCGATTGGGAGCGTACCGCGTTTACTATGGACGACACCCGCTACGCTGCCGTAATAGACGCTTTTGTAAGGTTGCACGAAAAAGGTCTCATATACCGTGGCACCCGCATGGTAAACTGGGATCCGGTGGCCAAAACTGCCGTTTCTGACGAGGAAGTATTCTACAAGGAAACCAACGACAAACTGTATTATGTACAATACGCCATTGATGGCGAGGCGGACTTTGTAACCATAGCAACCACCCGTCCCGAAACCATCATGGCCGATACTGCCGTGTGTATCAACCCAAATGACGAACGCTTTGCCCACCTAAAAGGCAAACAGGTGATTGTGCCCATGGTAAACCGTAAAATCCCCATCATACTCGATGATTATGTGGATATAGAATTTG
>WGNN01000029.1 GCA_016124515.1 bacterium | reverse complement strand
GCTTTTTGTTCCGGGCGGAATTTCGATTATTTCTCCACTAAAAAGAAAAAGAGCCATCTTTAATATACTGATATTCTTATTCAAGAAGCCGTTTTCAATTATGAAGAGAAATAGCTAGCATAACAGTAACATACTTCTAAAGCATTGATGGAAGGAGTATTTATGGAAAGACAACCCAACAATTGATACAACTTTCGCTTGAATTGATTCGCAAATTCCACAAATGACCGCGCCTTGTTGGAAAAATGGTTAAAATGTGCTTGTATGAAACATAAAAACAATGATGTTACACGCTGAATTACTTTAACTTAGCCCACTAAGCACCAACTTACGCACGGGTAAAAGTGCATTTGTAAATTTTGCGCACGGTGAGAGACTTTACCTTTGCACTTTAAGAAATTGTAAATGAGCGACGAGATAAAACACGAATGCGGAATTGCCCTTATAAGACTCTTAAAACCACTTGATTACTACATACAGAAGTATGGCACTCCTACCTACGGGCTCGACAAGCTGTACCTGCTGATGGAGAAACAGCGGAACCGCGGACAAGACGGTGCCGGAGTGGGAACCATTAAGTTTGACTTGAAACCGGGCAAGAACTACATAGACCGACGTCGCTCTACCAACAGCGATGCCATTCCCGAAATTTTCAAAGACATTTTGGGTGGCTTCAACGAAGTGTATAAAAACAATCCTGAGAATTTTAAAAACGCCGATTACCTGAAGGAAAACGTGCCTTTTGCGGCGGAACTGATGCTGGGACACCTGCGCTATGCCACACACAGCGACAGCGGCACCACTTTTTTACATCCACGATTGCGCTCTAACAACTGGAAAAGCCGCAACCCGCTGGTGGCCGGCAACTTTAACATGACCAACAACGACGAGTTGTTTGAATTGCTCATAAACATTGGTCAGCACCCGAAAGACAAAACCGATACCGTGACGGTGATGGAAAAAATTGGCCATTACCTTGACGAGGCCAATCAAGAGTTGTTTGACCGGTTTAAGGAAGAAGGACAACCCAACAAAACCATCTCTAACCTGATAGCCGACCAACTTGATGTGGCGCAAATGCTGCGCAAAGGGGTTAAAGATTTTGACGGTGGATTTGCCATGGCCGGCCTAATTGGACACGGCGATGCTTTTGTACTGCGCGATCCATCGGGCATAAGACCGGCTTTCTTCTACCAAAACGAGGAAATAGTGGTAGCCGCATCGGAGCGACCCGCCATACAAACGGCGTTTAACGTGAAATACCACGAAATAAAAGAAATAGATCCGGGCAAAGCACTCATTATCAAGAAAAACGGCGTGGTGCTTCACGAAGAAATTCTGCCGGCCCTTGAAAGACGCTCCTGCTCTTTTGAACGCATCTATTTTTCGCGTGGTACCGACCGCGATATTTACCAGGAACGCAAAATGCTGGGCAAACTCATAACGCCCAAAATATTGGAATCGGTGGAAAATGATTATGAACACACCGTTTTCTCCTTTATACCAAACACCGCCGAAACCGCATTTTTTGGCATGACAGAAGGGCTCAACGATGCGCTGACCCTAATTAAAAAAGACAAAATACTGGGCGCCAACCTGAGCGAAGAAGAACTGGAACAGGTGTTGGCCATGAAAGCCCGCATTGAAAAAATACCCATTAAAGACGCCAAACTGCGCACATTTATCTCGGCAGATGCCGGAAGAAATGAAATGGTGTCGCACGTATATGACACCACTTACGGCGTGATACACCGAGGCGTAGATACGCTGGTGGTTATTGACGACTCCATAGTGCGCGGCACTACGCTCAAGAAAAGCATTTTGAGCATTTTGAACCGACTGGGTCCTAAAAAAATAATAGTGGTATCGAGCGCGCCGCAAATTCGCTACCCCGACTGCTATGGCATTGACATGAGCAAGCTGGGCGATTTTGTAGCCTTTAAAGCCGCCATTCAACTGCTTAAGGAAAGCTATCGATCAAATGTGATTGAAGACGTATATAAAGAATGTAAGGCGCAGGAATACAAACCCAAAGAAGAAGTGACCAATGCTGTAAAACGCATTTATGAGCCATTTAGCGCCGACGAAATATCAGCCAAAATAGCGGAAATAGTGAAGCCCGAAACCATGCAGGCAGAGGTGGAGATAATATACCAAACCATTGAAAACCTGCACATAGCCTGTCCGAACCACATTGGCGATTGGTACTTTACCGGCAACTACCCCACACCGGGTGGCAACAAGGTAGCCAACAAGAGCTTCATCAACTTTTATGAACGACGCAACGAGCGTTCGTATTAGTTTTTTTGAGGTGGTGCTTGTTTTGGGATGTTTGTCGATTTTATATTTTCCGTCCTTAGAATTTAATTTCTCATCGGCGTTTGAAAAATTCCATGCACTTGGGTAAGGATTGTACATAATGTGGTGGTCTTTTTTGTTTGTTTCTGATTACTTTAAATTTTGAATAATTTCAACACCCTTTTTAGGTAAACCTTCAATTTATGCCCAAATGTCAAATTTGGTTTAGCATCCTAAAAAAAATGCTTATTGAAAGTAATATCATGGCCAATATTTTCCTTTAAAGTTTGAGCCAGTAAATTTGGATCAAATTGGTCTTCCTGTTCAAATATTTCAGAACGAACAAACTCTTTTACTTCTTTTGCGCTTAATTTTAAATCATTCGTATTAATCCCAACCAAATTTAAAAGCTTGATATAGCCGAAATTTCGAAGATTGATTTGCCAATCTTTCCAAATTGACTTTAACGCTGTCTCCAGACCGATAGTAGTCTGATCTAACCAAATTGCTTTATGGTCAATATCAATAATAACCGGACATATAAAGTTGTCGTCATCGTTAAATTCTCTTAGCAATTCTCTATCCTTCATTGGTCTTAATTTGTCGATTATTTCCTCTCCTATTAAGGCTATTTCATCATTTGAGCCACCTTTAACGTATTTAACTGAAACATCGCCATTTTCTATAAGCACTACCACACTTGAATAATAACCTTTACTTTCCACAAAATCTTCAATTCGTTCTAAAGCACCCCTTCTAAGCACAATTTGTTGATTTTTGGTGTACGTTATATTAAGTTCTTTCTCAATGTCATACATTTCGTTCTCTGCATATTGAACAGACCACCCATCCCAAATGCTTGCCAATTGCCTTAAGTACTCTTCTCGAATTGATGACTCATCCAGTATTTCTAACTCCCAAAACGTGAGCTTTTTAAAATCTGTGTCAACCAATACACAAGCTTGAATCCAAGGTTGGTCAATAATGTGATCTGCCTTGTCAAATTGCTTGACAAATTGTATAAACTTATTTGGTCCCATTGTCAAATCATGCGCAACAAGTATTGCCCTCCAATGGGTGTAGAAAATGTCGAATTTCTTGTCCCTTTTAATTATATAATTGGCACGGTCACCCATTTGTATTAAATTATTCTCATCAGTCTGTGTTGTTTATCCAAAATTGCAATTCACTTTTACTGGAAGAAGAAATATTAATTTTCTGTTGAATACCATAATAAACATTGTCAGGATATAAATCTAGCGCTAACCATATATATTCAGAATGATATTTTGATGCGTATTTAGATTCTTTGCTCAATGATAATTCCAAAAGACTTCTTGATTCTAGGTTTTTGTACTGAACAATGGCTTGATAAAGTATTCTGAGCAGCGGAATGTACATGCTTGTACTTTTCTCAATTTCAACAGAATGAATTTTTACAATATACGTAAAAAAAGAGCTATCGGGAAAGTGTTTAACCGCAAGCAAGCCATAATATTGTACTTTTGGTTTGTTTGAAATAAGTCTTTCAATAATAATATCCTTGTCATTTTGGTTTTGATATCTTGAGAGAGCAATCAATCCGTAATTATCCTTTTCTACAGTCACTATTTCTCGAACTCGTTTGTAGTACTTTTCATCAGGATATAGAATTTTCAAGACATCAGATCTTGCAGATAATTTAATATTTTTATCAAATATCAAAATACTGTCAACCTTTTGTCTTTCAATCTCATTGAGTTTACAGGTCTCCCCATCATTGTATGGATCCGTAACAACTTTCAGAAAATAATCACCAATGGTTTCTGAACCTAGCAAACACCCCTGAAAAATTGTTACTAAAGCGGTGTCATAAAGGTGCCTAATTAAAATTGAATAAACATTTATATTTTTTCTTGTAGCTAAGGCTTGAAATGAATAGCAGCGAACAGCTCCGTTGGTGTGGTCAGTAAGTGCAATTAATTCTTCATTTGTTGCTTTTTCCTTAAGTGAGATATATCTGTTCCATTGATCAGACTGCGAACCTGCAATTCCTACAGCTGAACTTTTAACAATATTATCCTCGGCAATTCCATCAACTAATCTTTTAATTTCCGGTCTGACAGTCTGTGCATATAAAGTTGCGCTAATAGTTAAAGCTAGTACAAAAAGGGTTGTAATTTGTTTCATGCAATCAAATATAACATTTAATTATTCACTTAATACTCACTGATTTTCATGAATTTTGTTTCAGGTTCTTAGTAACGAAAAACACTCTTATTTCGGAGTATATTCATTAAGCTCCATAATTTCAGCTTTAGCTAACTGCTCTACATAACTGTTTATCGTCATTTCGCTACCTGGTGTTATGGCTTTTTGTAATCAGGTATTTTTTACCTTAACAATAAACTAAATGTATAAGAAGAGTTGATATGTAATCTTTTTGCGCTCGTGTTACACCGCTTATTGCTCCGATAAGTTTTACATAATGGCATTAGCTTAAAATAAGACCCCAAAGTGTCGATGAAGGCAGAAGTGCCTGAGGCAACATGCAACTTGAGTTTGGAATAAGCAGGAGTTAAACAGTATTGAACTTGAGTTTAGCTGTTATTACTCGTTTATTTTTATCGTATCAGTCGCATGAAGAAGGCCAAGTTAAGTATAGTCAGGTATCCCATTTCTTTTCTTTTTATCATTCCGTAAAAAAGACTGATTAAGTAAAGAGTTAAAGGAATAACCATACTCATTCGCACTGCCCCGGCAAAAGGCCAATGCATTAAAAAAGAGATGTGTGCTACGAAACTAAAAATACCTGCAATTACAATGGTTAAGCGGTTCAATATCGTATGCCCTTTGGTTTTTAAGCCATAAAATGAAATCATAAGGGCTGTAAGCATGTAAATAATGAGTCCGACCGTAATGACCATTGGCACACCTGTCCAAGTCATTAAAATGCCTACATTTAGTCCTAAGGTCAACAGTTTGGTCAACTTGTCATCTCTTTTCATGGCTATGACAAGCATTATTATTGCGACTATCGACAAGATGATTCTTTCAATCATTTCGTATCATAAAATGGTTTGTGAAACTTTGGCGGAACACTTTACCATTCAGGCAAATACATGCAACAGTCAATTCATTCATAGTCACAGGACATTATTTATTGATTCAAAGCAAACATAAGAAAAATCGCACTCGAAGTTGGGTTTTAAAGTTGGTGATTGTAGCATTAGTTCTTATTCGATTTTTTATAGTTTTTGATCATTTTACCAAAATCCTTGTCCTTTTTGCGCCTTTCTGCAACAGTTGATTCAAAATGCTCTTTTTCACGTTCCATTCTCAAGAAGTTTTCATAGGACGATTTGTCTATTTCGCCAGTTTCAACGGCTTTTAGAACTGCACAGCCAACCTCAGTTGTATGTGTGCAGTCTTTGAATTTACAGCCTTGAGCCAACTCAATTATTGTGTTGAATGTAATTTCCAATCCCTCTTTTGAGTCTGCAATCCCCACTTCTCTCATTCCCGGATTGTCTATTAGAATCCCCCCGTATTCGAGTACTAATAATTCGCGGTGACTGGTAACATGTCGCCCTTTGTTTGTGCTTGCGCTAATCAAATTGGTTTTCATTAGCGCCTTGCCCGATAAGTTGTTCAACAGGGTAGATTTTCCAACCCCAGATGAGCCTAACAAACAATACGTTTTACCTTTTGCAATCCGCTCTCTGAGTTTTTCAAATCCTTTTTGAGTCTCGTTGCTTATAGGAATTATCGGTACTTGTTTTATCCTTTCCTGAACTTGACTAATCAAGTCAGATAGTTCGTTATTGTTTATCAAATCAATTTTATTGAGAATGATAATTGGTTTTACGTTGGACGTATGGCAAATGGTCAAATACCTTTCAATTCTGTTAATGTTAAAATCCCTGTCAACCGCTTGCACAATGAAGGCCACGTCAATATTTGTTGCTATGATTTGCTTTTCTCCATGTTTGCCAACCGCTTGTCTTTCAAGAATTGTTTTTCGGGGGAATACCGCATGAATAAGTACTTTGTCGTCGTCATATTCAGAAATGGCTACCCAATCGCCAACGGCAGGAAAATCTGACCGATTAAGTGCCGCAAAACGCAAGTTTCCGACTATTTCACCATCATATTCTTTTTCAGGCGTTTTCACAACATATCTTTCCTTGTGTTCAGAGATAACCCGCCCTACTCCAAAAGAAAACAGGTTATGTTCCTTCCGATAGTTTTCGAACTCTATATTATATCCTAAATCTTGAAGTGTCATTATTACTTTCTTACTCAGAACTTATCTAAAAAACGAGAAAAAACTGCAACTTTCCCTCATGAATAACTCTCAAAACATTCCCTTTCATAAGTACTATCCAAAATTGCTGTTTTAGCCCCTTCAGGCTAATAGATGCAACAGTTAATCCATTCATTTTCACAGGGCACTTTTTATTGATTCCAAGCAAACATAAGGAAAAAAGTACCTAGTTGCGTCGAATTTTCTATGGCAAACCAACTGCCATCAAATTGGCTTTGATGTAGGTTGTGGAGGTACTCAAGCATTATTTCGTACAATTCTATAATGCAGTTTCAATACCGGCATGCCTAAAAATTTGATGCTGTGGTCGCAGCGCAAAACATTCTTTTTATCTACATAGACGATGAATTTTTCTTTCAGTGAGGACACCAACCAAACCCGCATGCCGCCGCGTTGGTTTTGCACGCGGTAAAAGCCCACATCACCAAAACCTTTGCCGTTTGAGTTGAGGATAAAGGCTCCGTTTTCGCCGTTTTCGGGCCGTAAAAATACGGTTGCATTGCCGTCGGGCATCGGAAAAACCACCTTTACACTTGGTCTATCTGACAATGGGCAGCGTGCTATCATATAAAAACCATTATATAATACGCGATCGTTTCCCTCAATTTTTCGAAACCAACCGGTGTATTTCACTTGTTGCTCCTTGTTTTTCAGCAAAATAACTTCGCTACTCATGCCAAGCGCCATATCAAGCGCATTGGTAGGGAAATTCAATTGATTTACCTTCCGCGAAATGGTAGTTACCAATAACCACAAGGCCATATTGGCCGGAAAATAGGTTTTGGGCCACACATCCATGCGATGGGCGGCGGTGTTTTCATAAAAGGCTCTAATATGCGGATGTACTTTTTCTACCGTGAAGCCAGTGCCGCTGAGCGAATTAAAGTCAGGGATAAGTCCCCCCACTTCTGAATTGCGCTGGAGTTCAAGTCCTTCTGCTTCTGCTACTTCATGGTAGGGTTTGTCGCCTATAATGTCTTTTCCCAAAGGTCCTTTCAGCCAGGGATTTTCGTTGAAATCGGTCTTTCTTCCAAAAACCCGGATGAGGAAATAAATAAATATTTCGCCAATCCGGGCTATTATATTTCGTATAGTGACCATTTGCAGCGTAATTTAATGGAATTGTTGGTTCCACCATGCAAGATCACTTGGTTTGCAACAGGCCGGGTCATTCGTACCGTCAACTTTTTTGTAAAATAACAGCAAGCTACTCGCCGCGACCGCCAAAAAGTCTTTTGCGCATGCTCACAAAAAAGCCGCCAACGGCTATGGCTATTATTTTCCAGAATTTAAGAATGATTGCAAAAAAACCGGCTTTTGCCAGCACTTTGCCTGCTATAAGGCCGCCAATGCCAAAAGCCGCCACCTTGTCTATACTCGAGTCGAAATCTTTGTAGGCATAGCCCTCGTTAAAATTAACGCTGCCTAATATTTTGTCGATATCTGTTTGCACGGCAGGCAGGTTTTCCATATCGGCTATCACATTCATGGTAAGGTAGCCGTGGCGCCCCAACACGCGAATATTATAGTTAAGGGTATTATTTTCTACACTGTCAAAATGCAATTCCTTGGCCCAGTGCAGCTTTTTGGTCTCGCTATCGTAAAAAGGCGGCGATGCCCAGCCCACAATTTCAATTCCGGGATAGCCCTGTGCTATGCGCTGTGGGTTTTGTTCGCGCGCCGACTCCTGCATTTCTTCCAGCAAATCGTCGTAATCAATATCCTGTGCGTCATCGTCTTCAACATAGCCGTCTTCGTCGTACGATATTTCTACGGCATAAGTCATGGTGGGACTAAATGGCGATTGACCTGTGGGAAAAAGCAAGCCGAAGGTTTCAGAAGGCGGATTGCCCCACTCCTCTTCCAGGATATGCCTTGCCTCTTCGGGGCCAAGAAACCTGAAACCCGGCGGCACAATCAGGGTTGCTTCGCCATTGCCAAGGCTCACTGTGCCGGTTTCGTAGTGCATGGTGGCGTCCATACTGTCGGCATAGTGCTTAAAGAAATCTTCGAAACTGAAGTTGATTGCTGTGGATGTGTCGGTTTCGGTTGAATCGCTGTTGGCGAATACCTGCGGGCAAAACGGCAGAAAAATGATCGCCATCACAGCCGTAATTTTCACTGAATTCATATTTTTACTTTTTGTTGAGCCCAGACAAAACGAAGGTCGATTGCTTCTTGCTCCTCTTCTTGCTGAAACTACTTAATACATTGGCAAATAAAGGGAAGGAAGATTAATAAATGGCTACATGGTGGTGTTTTTTTGGAGGAAAGTTTCGATGGAGGTGTAAGTAGGGTAGTTGCACGCCAACTCCCTGTGAAATCATGTATAATTCAAATGATTGTAAATAACTGACAATATCAAATGGTGTAAATGGTATTTATTAGTTTAATTAAAAATCCCGATTTACAATAAAATCTAATATTTAGTCTTAAATAATATTTCGAAATATTAATAACAATACTAAGTGTTTTCAAACAAATCCAATTACATCGAGCCCATAAACGTTGATAATTATTTTTATAAATCAAATTCAAAGCTTACCATTTGAAAGTAGAGCTTTTTGCTCCTTTCTTGTACTTTTTATGCGCGGCGGTCTAATTGTTTTTTAATGGTGCTTATGAATGCTGAAGCATTTGCTTGACCAAAAAGTACCAAAAACTCAATCTCGCCTAGGCGAGACTGAACAAAAAAAACTCTCTCGTCAAGACGAGATCATACAGCTTTTTGTTCCGGGCGGAATTTCAATTATTTCTCCACTAAAAAGAAAAAGAGCCGTCTTAATTGCATTAAAAAAGCCATCTTATTGAAGAAATCAGTGCATCTATGAGCATCTTTTAATTCAGGAGCTAGCTGATTTGACTTTTCATTGATAAGTGTTCAGAGAGACATATTATAGTTTGCCTCGAAACTTAAATCAATGTAATAATCAGTTTCATCAAATTCAAGATGATATTGTTTTCCCACAAAGGCAAAGCCCTTGCCTAGTTCCAGTAAAAACTTAGAAATATGTTCAATTAATTGTTGCTCAACATCTCTCTCATTATACGGTTTTGTCATTGTAAGAAAGTCGAAAGAATATGGGTCTTTTATGGTTTGCTGAGCCAAATCAGATTGTGGTGCAGGAAGGGTTCGCTTAAAATTGGTAATTGCACTTCCTTGCCTTTTAAATAAATCTGATTTGAGTTGTATTGCCAATACATTTCTGCTCCATCCGTTTTCTATGGTTTGTTGAATATAAAACTGTGCCTCCCGTGTGTCCTTTGCTTTGGTGAAAATCAGAATGTTATGTCCCCACGGAATTTGGTCAACAAGCCGTTGACTTAATTTCCTTTCATCTTCAATGCGCTGTGCCTCTTCACTTTGATGTTGTTTAACACGTGGTTGATTGGTTGAATAAAACTGATAGAAGCTACTGCAATATTTCAGATTTGTTTTTGATAAACCATGCATATCATTGAATTCAGACTTCAAATCGTTTGAAAGTCGCTCAAGTAACTTTGAACCCCATTGAGCATTTAACTGCTTCTCATAAATGTCACGTCCCAATTCCCAATAAAACAATATAAGCTCTCGATTTGCAGAGAGCGCCATTTTCACTTGAGCTGTCCTAATTTTTGACTTAACCTCATTTAGCCAGTCAACATACTCCTTATTTAGTTTGATGTTGGTCATTCTATCATAAATTTAGTAGCAATAGCTAATTTCAAATGAGTAATTTCTGATTTGCTTTGCAATTTAGGGGATTTTATGTTGGACGACTTCAATGATTTATGTAGCGAATGGTGGGGAAGCAACTTGCAGCCAACCTTCCTATTGCCTACCAAACTGCCTGCACTTGATAATTTACCCAAAAAAAAAGTTTAATCATGCAATTGAGCACTTGAAATTAATATTTAACTCATCAATTAATTGAAAATCGTTGATACATCTAACTCCCATACCATCACAAACATTAGGAATTTTTATTCTCTTTGAGTTAATAGCGGTTACCTTTTCTTCCTTTGTCACAACTGTTGCATTTTGGCTCAAAGAGTGGGCTATTACCCAAGGGTCGGCCAATGAACGCGCCTTTGTATTGTCAACCAACAAAGGATAATCTTCTAAAATCATTCGTATATGCTTGGTTACTTGCTCGCTAATTTTCGCTATTGGAATATTGCTTGCCTTTAACCATTTCGAAAGGTCATCTTCGGTTCTGACAATTTCTTCAAAAACTAATTCAGGAATAAATATTCTACCATGTTTACCAAGTTCGATAAGAATTTCCCAATAATCAGGGCAAAATTTTGGATTGTAATATTTCTGCCAGGCTTGGATTAACACGTTGGCATCCAAACAATAAATGCGTGCCATCGTGATCATTTGTACAGTTGTGATTCTAGTTTTGGAAATTTATTTACATGAACATTTAACAGATTGCTCGCCAAAGTTGCTTCAATGAAACCGCCTTTAAATGCATCCATTACAGTTTGTGTAAATAACCTACTGTTTCTGTTTAGTTGTAGCAAAAAATAATTTGGCCCACCTTGTTTATCCATTTCTTTTAGTTCTATTTTTTTCTCTTCCTCATTTTTAAGAAACTCGGCAAAATCCCTGTCGGCCTGAGCTTTAAGTTTTTTATATACAGGTAGCGAAATAATATTCAGATTCAATGCCCGAACCAAAAGTGCTAATGAACTAACGCCTAATTGCTTAGCTACCTTGAAAACTTCTTTTGAAGATTTAAATGACTCAAAATCAACTTCCAACATAAATTCTTCAGGCATTAAAGCGCAAGCTGCCACTGCGTTACAAAACAATTCAACGGGGTGGTATTTGTCTTTGTGTTTTACCTCAGGTGTCACTTCGTTTGAAATACCTGTTTCAGCAATCCAAATATGGGCTAATTCATGAACAAGGGTAAAAAGTTGTGGCGCATTCCAATCATCTGAGTTCACAAAAACGAACGGAGCAAGTGGGTCAGCAATGGCAA
This sequence comes from bacterium, assembly GCA_016124515.1. Lineage (GTDB taxonomy): Bacteria > Bacteroidota > Bacteroidia > CAILMK01 > JACPUW01 > JACPUW01. Next base: position 26,089 of record WGNN01000029.1, on the reverse strand, counting down.
AACCTTGTAGCTCATCTGAGTCGAGTTTTAGCCGAGAATGGATAAAACTTGTTCTTGAAACGAAGATTCCTTTTGTTTCTGCGGCATCAATCCACTCCTTAATTGGATTGCCTGTTTTATATGAAAAAGGATTAATTCCTAATGTATCAAGAATGTCCTTTGCCACTGATTTAGGTTGGTCTTTTATGGAGAAGCGACCAACAAAGCGCAACATCTCTTCTTGGTTTTCTGCATATACTTCACTAATCCATGCTTGCTTTTGTTGTATCTCCCTAATCATAAAAACCGAAGAGGTTGTCAGTGCTTTTGAACCCGGTTTCCTGAAATCCTGAAGGGGTTGGAAGTCGCGGGGAATGTCAGGTAAAAAGAATAATGCAAAAGGTCTTTTATATGCTTTGGCCAGCGTTTGTGCCTGTTTAATTGTAGGATGGCTTGTGCCCGATTCCCATGCAATTAATCTTTCAACTTTCACAGAAACTTTAGCTGCCGCCACATCTTCAGTCATTCTTGCTGATTCGCGAGCCCATCTCAGAACATTTGGTGTTATGTAAGCTTTCTCTGCCATTCTGATTCCAAAAATACTATTTTGAAGATGGTTCATTCAAATTTACTACCATCGCTTCCTATTTATTTGTTTGTCTCTACAAAGCATGTAAGCATCTATTTCTCTCATTAAATCAGCGAATGATGATGCAGTTTATCATCCAAGCAACATTGTGTTCCGAACAAAAACACCTTAACCTTGTGCCAATTCATTCTCACAACCCCCCCCCAAACTCCCCTCCCAACCTACACACAAAAAAAAGGGACTGAACGGCATTGTTCAGTCCCTTTTTCAACGGGAAAATTGGTTACGATTTAGTTTAGTTGGAGCTTATGATTTTGCCTGATCCTGAAATGTCAGCATTTACCGTAGGTTGGCCTTTGTAGTACACGCTGCCGCTGCCCGATATGGTGGCGTTCAATTGGTTGTTGCAGGTCACTTCGCAGTCGCCTGAGCCACTTATTTTTACTTCAACGGTGTTGGCGGGCAGGTCAAAACAGTGCAGCTTGCCCGAACCCGAAATGGTGCCTTTCAGTCTATCAGCTTCGCCGCTGCCGGCAAGCCTTACACTTCCCGAGCCTGAAATGGTAAGGTCGGCATTTTGGCAACTCAGGTTTTTGAAATCGGTATTACCCGAGCCGCTGGTTTTACTTTCAAAGTCTGAAACGGTGGCGCCGTCCACATTTATCTCGCCCGAACCGGCAATAGATACATACATGCGGCTGTAGGTAAGGTCGTTCAGGTCAACAAAGCCGCTTCCGGCAATATTTACATCAAGACCATCGCCACTAAGTGGGTTGCTGTTTTTCATAGTGCCTGAGCCCGCAAGGCTTATGCCTTTCACATCAGGACAGGTTACATAAAATACCACATCGCTTTTGCCGCGGATGCACTTGCCGCGCTCGGTACGCAATACGAGCTCGCTGCCGTTTACTTTTACCACCAATATTTTGTGGATGTTGTCAGCCGCCGATGCTTCTACCTTGTAGTCGCTGCCTTGGGTTATCACCACGTCGGCATCCATTTCAAGGGTTATTTGGGTAAATGAACCCACTGAATACGTTTGCGTTACATTTTCGCCCGAAGGTTTTCTACAAATAAGTCCGCCGTCTTTAAGACAAGATGAAAGCATAAAAGCCATCGCTAAAATTGACAGGGTAAGTTTTAAGGTTTTCATTTTTGTTGAATTTTGATTTGTTGTGTATTGATTCGTTGTGTTTGCAGCTATGACAGTACTGACCGCTTTTACCCCCACCCGTTGCAACAAAAAAGTAAAAATATTTGCAGGCAAGTGCCTTGCCAAGTCCATAAAGCAGGACTTGAATCTCATTACAACAAACTTTAAATCAATTACTTAAAAGTGCAAATACCACTTTGAAAAAGCCCTGCATAGGTGGCTATAATTTGTAGTAAATTGGTGTAATGCGCTTGTTGCCTTGTATCTTCGCCGCTTCATTGAGACCGCAAGATGGATATGGATTATACACTGCACTGTTGGCAGCTAAAACATCAAATAGATTCAGACGACGATGTGAATGATTTGCACATTGCTTTTGATATTGATGATTTGCCGGTAATAAATGAAATGCTCGATCAGATAAGTCGTTTTGAGTTGAGCTTGTATTGCGAGCCTTTTCCCGACAAAAGTCCGCAGCACTATGATGTAGGCATGGAAAGCTACATGAAAAACTACAAGAGCGAGGTAGCCGATATTGAAAAGCTCACCTTTTTGATAACCCACGAAGAAGATGAAATTTTGCTGTGGAACAATGGCAATACCGAAGCTTTTATAAAGCTAACCGACAAACGCCTGAAGGAAATGAAAAAGGTGATGCACCACACCAAAAACAACGCCTACTTGCAGGAAAACGTGATGGAAGCCACTAGAATTACCGACGACAACGATTTTAAACCTTGCAAAATCGTTTTTTGGGCGGCTACCAACGGCGTGGTGATTTACTATTAAATAAGTTTAGTTTAGCCAATACGAGTTCTAAATCTCGCCCCTTATGTCGCGCAACAAGGGTTCGTTTTTGATGGCAATTTTTCTACCCAAGGTTTCTATAATTCCTTCCTCCTTCAATTGGGTAATGGCGCGGCTCAGGTTTTCGGTGGCCACCCCTATCATACCGGCTATTTCTTCGCGCGAAAGGTTTATTTTGAGCGTGTTGTCAAAGTCAACACCAAATTTGTCGTAAAGAAAAATCAAGGCACCGGCCACTTTTTCCCTTATGTTTTTGCTGGCAAGACTCACCATAAAATCTTCGCTTTGGTCAAGGTTATGGCACAAAATCTTCATAAACAGCCTTGAAATACGCGGGTTGGTTTCTATGAGGTAGTCAAACGACGATTTGGAAATAAAACCCACCGAACAGTTTTCTACCGCCACGGCAGTTGCGTGGTAGGGGCTTTCCATTACCAGCGATTTGTAGCCCATTATTTCGTTGGGGCCGTGCAGCCGCACTATTTGTTCGCGGCCATCTTCATTGAGCCTGAATACTTTGGCTTTGCCCGTAATCATACAAAACAAGCCCACCGGATGTTTTCCTTCGTGAAAAATTACTTCGCCTTTTTCAAAGACTTTTCTACCGCCATCGGGACCCAATTCTACTTGTTTCAACATTTCATGAAACAAATAAGCCGACTCTGAACCGAAAGGACCGAAAGTATTATCCATTGGTAAAATTATTTTGATAAGGTGAAACAAAGATACCTTTGCACAAGGCAATAGCTAAAACTTGCCACAAATAAATGCCTCGCTACTTTAATAAGTTCAGAGTTTTTTTGGTGGATTTGCTGAGAGAAGGCAAAACCGCCCAGGAACTTTCTATGGCAATTACCCTGGGCTGCCTTTTTGGGCTCTTCCCCATTATTGGTATCACTACGGTGTTATGCCTTGTTACCGGCAAAGTTATGAAGCTCAACCTGCCGGTTATGCTCACCGCCAACTACGTGGTGTTCCCCTTTCAGCTTTTCCTCATCTACGTGTTGATAAAAACCGGCGAACTCATGTTTTCTATTGAAACCGGGGTGAGCTACGAGTTTTTCAATAGCATCATGGAACAAGAGTTTGCTGTAGTGGTCAATCGCCTGGGCAAAAGTTTGTTGGCCGCCATGTTTAGCTGGATGCTTTTCAGCACGGTATTGTTTTTTCCGCTGTATTACCTTTTTCTTTTCGTCATCAACAGACTCAAGATCAGCCGTTTATTCCGAAGCCATTAAGGCGTTTTCTGGTTTTTGATCCTCGGCAAACATCCCTACCATCTTTTTGCCACTTGCACTGCAAAAGGCCCAAAACATGCCCGGTGTGTTGTATTCAATGGCTATGTTGCCTTGGTAGTCAAGCGCTATCAATCCGCCCAGGGCTTTTTGCGACAGCAGTTTATTAAAAATCAATTCGCGGGCGGCTTGTTGCACTTTGTAGCCTTTGTATTCCATGAGCGCGCTCATATCGTAAGCCACCACATTTCTAATAAAATACTCGCCGTGGCCGGTGCACGATACCGCGCAGGTGCTGTTTTTGGCGTAGGTGCCTGCACCAATAATAGGGCTGTCGCCCACCCTTCCATACTTTTTCATATCCATGCCACCGGTTGAGGTGCCTGCCGCAAGGTTGTGGTTTTTGTCGAGTGCCACACAGCCCACGGTGCCCAATTTGTGGAGCTTGGTAATCCGTTCTTCTCGTATTTTTCTCGTTTTTGGGGTTAAAAAATATTCGGGATTGCGCAAAGGCACATGCATGGCGGCGGCAAAACTTTCGGCGCCCCTGCCCTTAAGCAGCACATGCCGGGTGGAATCCTTCACCAAACGCGCCAACATAATGGGGTTCTTTACGGTGGTAACACCCGCCACGGCCCCCGCCTTCAGGTTGCTGCCGTCCATTATAGAAGCATCCAATTCTACACTTCCCTCGGCATTGAGCACGGCACCCTTGCCCGCATTGAACAAGGGATGGTCTTCTAGAAACATAATAGTTTGCTCAACCGCCGTAAGCGCCGTTCCCCCATTTTCGAGAATGGCATAGCCCAGGCTAATGGCAGAATCAAGCGCATTACGGTACTGCACATCAAGGCCATTTTGCATGCTTTCGTGGGTAATGGTACCCGCGCCGCCGTGCAACAAAATCACAGGAGCTTGCAGTTTTTCGGCCACCGGTTCCGAATCATCATTTGTATGAGCGGGCACTTCTTGGTGGGCAGATCGGCTTCCGCAGCCTGCCAAAACCACCAAAGCTACCAATGAAAGCATATATTTACACATCATTTGATTTGAATTAAATGCGAGCGGAAATGTAAGCCGATTATAACTACCTGCCATAGTGCCTTGGAAAAATAGTTTTTAAAGCCCTTTGAAACTACACAGAAATACCCGTCATCAGCAACGCACGGCAACACAACCGTAGTTTACAAACCCCACAAAAACCCGAAACAGCCATTTGCTTTTTTGTGTATGTTTGCTTAGAAACAAAAAATGAACGACGAGTGAAAAGGAGGATACAAACAGATCAATGTAAACGACCAAATGATGTTTTTGGGTTTAGGAGGTTACTTATTAGATGTAAGGTTGAAGGTTGTGTTTGTGGTGAATAATGAGAAGATTCATCGAGACTAAGTAATTTGCATAAAATAGAGAGGAACTCCCAAAGACCAATTGGACAATATCGATTAAAATGGAAAAAATAAACTTAGTAAGAGAAGTAAGAGAACTGAAAACACATCTATCCTATTCCAAAAACATAGGTTTCTTTTTTGGTGCAGGGACTTCTTGTGCATTAAAAATTCCGAATGTTGAACAATTGACAGCAGGTATAGAAGCGGAACTAAAAGACGAGAACAAATCCAATTTTAATGCGATTAAGGAAGACTTAAAAACCATAATAACTGACCGAAATGTCAATATTGAAGATATTCTAAATCATATTAGAAGGATTCGAGAGATTACAGGGGAAGTCAATACGAAAAGCTATCAAGACATTACAGGAGAATCCGCTAAAACCCTCGATATTGAAATTTGTAGAATTATCTATCAAATAATTGCTGCAAAAGAAGCGGTAGCCGACATAAGTCAAACAAAGAAATTCTTTGCTTGGCTAAGTATGTTAAATCGGGATTTTTCAAAGGAAATTTTTACAACAAACTATGACTTAATTATTGAAAAATCTTTAGAAGCCAGTCAAATCCCTTACTTTGAAGGATTTGTTGGTTCATTCGAGCCGTTCTTTTGGCAAGAAAGTATTGACCAATTTGTATCTAAAAATGACTTGACTCAAAATTGGATCAGACTTTGGAAAATACACGGCTCATTGAGTTGGTTTTGGAAACTTGACCCATCAACAAAGGCGCAGAGAATAATTAGACAAGGGAAAATTGAAAAGATAGAAGATGAAAAGAATGAATTAGTAATTTATCCTTCAAAGGAAAAATACGATTCATCAAAAAAACAACCTTTCATAGCGTATTTTGATAGACTAAAAAACTATTTACTAAGTGGTGAATTATTATTTGTTTTCTCAGGCTATTCTTTCTCTGACCAACATATCAATGAAATTATATTTAACTGTTTAAGGCAAAATAACAGACTAACAGCCTTGGTTTTCTTTTTCCAAGATGCTGAAGTAGAAAATTTACATAAGCTAACTTCTTCCTATATGAACCTCATAGTTTTTGGGCCAACAAAAGCTATTGTAAACGGTAATCTAGGAGAGTGGCAATATTCAGCAGAAGATTTAAAACCAAATGAAAAGTCAGAAACTTATTGGGATGATGAAAAGAAAAACTTCAAGCTTGGAGACTTCCATGCACTTGTAGACTTTCTGATTTCCAATTCAGGAAAAAGAGAAGCGATTGAAAACTTTACGAAATGAAAACCGAGATTACATACTTAGGTCATATTATAAGAGTTGACTCGGGAACGATTGAAGTTGAAGTTTCAAATGAAATTCCATCTGCTGCTCCAATAATCAACGGCCGCCTATATAAAATAGGACAAATAGGAACATTCGTAAAAATCCCCATTGGGAATATCACTATTTACGGTATTGTTTCATCAGTAAGCAATACACCAAGCAAATCGGATGAAACTCTCTTGAAATATAGTTTTGGCTCAAGATTTTTAACCGTTCAACTTGTTGGCGAAAAAGTAGGAGAAGATGATTTTGAAAAGGGTATTGGAACATATCCAACAATCAATGATGAAGTACACATTGTCATTGAAAAAGACCTTTTTGATATTTATGGTAAAAAAGATTCTGGCTCGATAGAAATTGGAAAACACTCATCTTCTGAAAACTTGAGTGTTTATGCAGATTTGCACAGATTAGTTTTGAGACACTGTGCAATTTTAGGTTCTACAGGTAGTGGAAAATCCAATACTACTGTTAGTATTCTCAAAGCAATTTTAAACGGTTATCAAGGTTCAAGAATTATACTTGTCGACCCTCACGGTGAATATTCTTCGGCTTTTCCGGATGCGAAAGTTTTAAAAATAAATGATCCAGCTAATCCGTTGTTCATACCTTTTTGGTTAATGTCTTTTGATGAACTTGCATACTTTTTGGTTGGGGCCAAACCCACGGATGACCAAAGAATGGAATACAGAAGATTTAGGGAATTCATCACTGACTTTAAAAGACGTAATAATAAACTTGTTTCAGGTAACGTTGACCAGAATCTAATAACAGCAGACTCACCTATTCCATTCAGTATTAAAGAGCTTTGGTGGGAGATGAATTGGTGGCTAAATGGCACTTTCGATACAGCAATGAAGGATGACCAAACAAAGGAAACCGCAAGACAAACTGATCAAGGTGACTTTGAAAATTTAATTGGGGCAACATTCACCCCTTACCCTCCTAACAATCAGGCTCCATTTAAATCAAAACATATTGAGTTTTTCTCTTATGAAAAGAAAATCCTGTCAAGAATTAAAGATAGCAGGTTCAATTTTTTATTTAATCCTGGGGAATTTAAAGGTGTAGAAGGCACAAAGGATTTAAATAACCTTCTTAACGAATAGATTGGAAGCGACAAAAAGCTCTCAATTTTAGATTTGAGCGGTGTTCCTTTTGAAGTCCTTGATATTACGGTTGGATTGATAACAAGATTTGTTTATGACAGTATGTTTTGGGGAAGAAATGAACCATATACAGGAAAAAACAGGCCATTACTTTTAGCTTACGAAGAAGCTCACAACTATCTTAACAAAAATGATAATAATAGTTATTCAAAGGCTGCAGTAGAAAGAGTTTTTAAAGAAGGAAGAAAGTTTGGTTTAGGTACTTTGGTTATTTCACAAAGACCATCAGAAATTTCTGAGACAATTTTGGCACAAGTTGGAACTTTTATCGCATTGCGTTTGACTAATTCTGGTGATCAATCAATTGTTAAGTCTTCAGCTCCTGATAATTTAAACAGTTTAATTGACTTACTCCCATCATTAAGAACAGGTGAAGCGATAATAGTCGGTGAAGCAATTAAAATTCCTTCAAGAGTTAGGCTTAAATTAAATGTTCCTAGACCAACAAGTGACGACCCAAAACTTGTTGAAAAATGGCAACAAGAGCACCCAACAAATGAAGAAAATTATAAAACCGTAGTTACGAGAATAAGACAGCAAAAATTTTAAACATGGACAGACAATTTATAGAATCAACAATGATAGCCTCGGTAGGATACGACGTCAACACTGCCACATTGGAAATTGAATTTAAATCAAATGGTGCAATTTGGCAATATTATGATTTCCCTGAAAGTTTATTTTATGAATTTATTGGGAGCGATTCAATAGGAAAATTCTTCTTGGCTCATATTAAAGGACAATATAGTGAAAATCAAGTGGCATAAAATTACTTCCTGCAACCATCCAAACTTCCATTTCTTGTAGGCAGCAACCTTCCTACCGAGTAAATAACCTAAATCCCCTCTAAAACCTATATTCATACCCGCGCTGTTTTATCAGGTGGTATTTTTCTTCGTTGAACCGGTACATGCGGGCGGGGCGGTGACCCACATTTTGCTCTTTGTTTGCTACCGATTCTATGAGGCCGCTAGCCAGTATTTTCCGCCTGAAATTGGGGCGGTCGTAGCGCTCTTCAAGCACGGTTTCAAACAGATGTTGCAACTGCGCCAGCGTAAAGTTGTTTTGCAACAGATAGAAACCCAAGGGCTGCATCCGCGCCCGGCGTTGCAAGCGCAAAAACGACTCATTGATAAGCACTTGATGGCTGTGTGGCAGCACGGGCAATTGCTGCATGGGGTGCCAACTCAGTGCAAATTGCTGCACGGTATCGGCACTCGCAAATGTTTGGTAATACACGGTTGAGAAGTACGCAATGGTCAGCAAGCTTCCCCTTTCAAAGTGGCGCAGTTCACCGCTCACCATGGCCTGGTCTATATATATTTGGCTGTTGTGGTGCAGGCTGGTGATAATTCGAGATGCCGCTTGGTCAAAACTCTCTTCGGGCGGCAAAGAATCGCCCGGCAAGGCATAGCACTGCTCGTTGTCGCGGGTGAGCAATACCAGCATTTCCTTTTCGCGGTAGCCAAAAACCACACAGTTTACCGAAATGGCAAAACCATAAAAATCCGTTATTTGGTGGTTCCTCGGATCAAACAAGGTGCAGTATTTCGTTGTAGTTGAGCAACATCTGCCCATAGTTTTCCAGGCTGTTAAACACGTTGAAACCGTTGCCTTGGGTGCGCAGTGCGCCGGCAAGGTTGGCTATTTTCACCGCATTTTCAAAGGTCATTTGCTGCAAAATGCCAAAGGCAAGTCCGCCGGCAAATGAGTCGCCGCAGCCGGTGGTATCAAGCACGGTGTGCACCCGCTTGGGCGCCACCAATTTAGATTCGAGATGCCCGGCGGCATCGGTATAAAAGATAATGGCACCGCGTTCGTCAAGGGTTACCACCAGCAGTTTTACCCCCAGGTTTATACAATGCCTGGCAAAATGCCGCAGGTGGTTCAGGTCCAGCGAGTTGTCATCCACCGCAGTGGTAGGGTATTGCCAAGCCGCTTTCGACTCCAACAGGTTCATTTTCAGTACGTCAATGTAGGGCAACCAAAGGTCAATATCTGCCCAATAGCGGTTGAAGCGTCGGCCATCGATAGCAAGCGAAGTGGTGGGTCCGTGGGCATCGAAAATAATGCTGCCTTTGCTGTTGCTTTTTATGTATTGCAGGGTTTGCAGGGGCACTTCATAGTCGGTAATGGGCACGCACACGAAGGCATCGCAGTGCAACAAAGTACTCACATCGGCGGGCAAAATGGGCGGCATAAACTCCGTTTGTATTTCATGCCTGGCATTTTGGTCGGTAAAGGTGAGCTGCACCACATCGCCGCGGTTGTGTTGGCTGCTTAGCTGCGCCGTGTCAATGTTGTTGAAGGGCTCAAGTATTTGCAAAATCCGCGCTTCATCGGCACTTTTTATATGCGAAGCAATAGATACTTTGCCCTGCGGCAAGAGCTTACTGAGTACAATGGCAGTGTGCAAGGAGGCACCAAAACGCACCAATTCGCGGCCTTCGTAGGTGGTTATCTGATCGCGTGGCACAGGGCCTAGCACCGCTACATTTGTTTGCAACATGTTTTATTACAGGGGGTTGAATTCAAAATTGGTGACCATTATTTCGTAGTTCTGGCCATCGAGTGGACCGGCACTTTGCCAGGTTTGCACCCAAAAGTTGAGGCGGGTATTGGTGCTGTTGCCCGGCGCAGGTATCAATATGGGTTTTGATTGGTTGCCATTCTCATTTTTTACCCTCGAAGGATGGTTTTTGTCAAAGGTCCAGTGGGCAATTTTTGCTTCGGGTTTGGCCTCTTTGCCTGCATAGCTGTTCCACACTATGGAGTCGGGCGTCCAGGTAAATTCATGTGTGCTTTCGCCATTCAACAGCGCGGGATTTTCAAGTTGCGGGTTGTTGTGTCGTTCGGCAAACACGGGCCCGAAAGCAACAGGCTGCACTGCATAGTTGAGGGTTTGGTTGCTCGCCGTATCGCCCCATTTGCTGAATTCTATATCCACTTCGCTGTTGCCATCGCTGTAAAATGTATTGTTGTCCCAGGTAAACAAACCCAAGGTAATGTTGGCGGGTATGTCGTACAAATTGCCCACTATGGTAAAACGGTACGTGCCGTAGCCCATCGTATCGGTGCTCACCACTTCGGTAGCATACCACTTGTTGTTGGTTTGTTTTATGGTCAGGTGCAGGCGGTCTTTGGAGTCAACCCACAGGTGGTTGGGGTGGTTTGAGAAATAATTGGGCCCCGGCCCCATGGTGCTGTTTTCAAAGGTTTTTATGGTCCAAAACCTTCCAGAAAAAAACAAACTATCGCCAGTACGTTCGCCAAAAGGCGGCGGATCCTGTCGGCACGAGTTGCTTGCAAAAACAAGCATTATAAGCAGGGCCGTATATAAAAATCGCATCATTGAACTATGGTTTGTAGTAAAAAGAAGTTCCCAAATCGCCAATTTGAACATCGAACCAGCCTTCCTCGGCTATCCATTGGTTGTTGGCATCTACAAATTGCAAATCCGCAGCGCTTAGGGTAAAGGTGTAAGTGGCAGTGGTTTTGGCTTTTATCATTTGCTTTTGAAACCCGCGCAGGCGTTTTACACTTGGGGTGATGGAGGCAAATCGGTCTGAAACAAACAACAAGACCGTTTCCTTTCCATCCAAATCTGAGGTATTTTCTACCTGTATCGATATTTCAACTGACTCATTGCCACTCATGGTATCCTTGCTGATGGCCAAATTGGTGTAGGAAAACGCGGCGTACGACAAACCATGACCAAAATGGTACAAGGGGTTGAAGGCATTCATGCCAAAGGCGGTATCCAGTTCTTCGGTGTATTTATGGTCGTAGGTAAGCAACGAATTGGTGTGGCGCGGATACGTAAAAGGCAAGCGCCCGCTGGGATTTACTTTCCCTGAAATAATATCGGCTACTGCCCTGCCGCCTTCGTTTCCGGGCTGATAGGCCATAATTATGGAAGCGCAATGGGGCTCCAACTCTGTGATGATGCGCGGACGGTTTTCCAACAAAACCAAGGTAATGGGCAGCTTGTACGCGGCTGCTTTTTTGAGCCAATCGGTTGTGCTGTTTTCCAGATGCAGGTTGTCTATATCGCCGGGTTTTTCGGTCGATGGCCTTTCTGCCAAACATACCAGCACTTGCTCCACACCCTTCAATTGCGATGCATTGAATCCGGCATTTGCATCTACATAAACCACTTGCGCAAAGTTGTTTTGCAAGGCTTCAAAAACCGTTTGTTTGGTGTGGTCGTCATAAGTTGGGTCGGTGCCTTGCCAGGTGCGCGACCATGCGCCATTGAGTTTTGTGAGCGATTTTGCTCCATTGCCTACCACCAACAATTTGGCATTGGCATTCAAGGGCAGGTTGTTGTTTTCGTTTTTGAGCAGGGTTATGGCTTCGCAGGCGGTTTGGTAGCTTGCTTCCGCAAATTCGGCAGAGCCCACTTTGTTGTAATTGTATGTTTTGAAGGGAATCGGATTTTCAAACAAACCCAATTTTTTCTTCATGATTAAAATTCTCAGCACACTTTCATCAATGCGTTTTTCGCTCACACGGCCCTCTTGTACCAGCTCGAGCAGCAAATCAGAAAATTGGTAGTCGTTGGGCACCATGCTCATGTCTATTCCGGCGTTTACAGCCATAGCCACCGCATCTTTTAGCGTAGGCGCCACTTTGTGTATGTTGTTCAGCTTCATTATATCTTCCCAGTCGGTCACGGCCACACCTTCAAAATGTAGCTCATCACGCAGCAAATCGGTTAGGATGGCTTTGTCGGCATGCACGGGAATTCCGTTGAGTTCGCCCGAATTAATCATGATGCTGAGCGCGCCGGTTTCAATGGCTTTTTGGAAAGTAGGCAAAAAATATTCGCGCAACTGACGCTCGTGCAGGTAAACCGGAGTGCGGTCTTTGCCGGTAAAAGGCAGCGAATAACCAAAAAAGTGTTTCATACAGGCCGCCAGGTGTTCGGCATCAGCCGCATTATCGCCCTGATAACCGCTAATGACCGCTTCGCCCATGGTTTTGGCCAGCAACACATCTTCGCCGTAGGTTTCAAAAAAGCGCGACCAAAGGGGCTGTCGGCCCAAATCGAGCACCGGACTGAAGTTCCAGGGAATGCCACATGCCTTGGTTTCGTAGGCGGTTATTTCGGCAGCGCGCTTTACCAACTGCGGATTAAATGTGGCTGCCTGAGCCAATTGCTGTGGAAACAAGGTGCCTTCCAATACATAATTGGCGCCATGTATAGCATCAATTCCATACAAAACCGGAATGCCCAGACGGGTGTCGTTTGTGGCGGTATGCTGTATTTGTGCAATAATTTCCTGCCAATGCGCCAAGCTGTAGGCATGGCCGCCCACGTTGAGTATGCTGCCCACCCCATATTCAACTAAGGCCTTTTTCAGCTTCTCCTCATCAAGTTGGTGCGGCTCCACAAGGTTGTAGATTTCACCCTTGCTTACCACGTCAATATTGAGCTGTGTCATCTGACCTATTTTTTCTTTCAAGCTCATTTTTTGTAATAAAGCCAGCATATCGCTGTGGCTTTCCGTTGCAGCCGGAGCGTGTTCAACCGCAGTTTTCTTTTCCTGTTGTTGTTTGCAGGAAGTGGCCACCATAAATATAATGGCGGCGAGCAAGGTGGTGGTATTTATTTTCATGCAACTCATTTATTCTTCTATTAAAACCATTTCTCCCCACAGCGAGGGGTTTTCATAAAATTTATCGTTGTTTGCTTCGTTCCAGCGCACTTGTTTCACACGTTCCGACCCATTGCCAATGTCAAGAGCCATTTCAAAACCGTATAACACGCCGGGTTTGGGTTTGTATTTTCCAAAGGCGCTCCAAGGCAGAGCGGCCTCAATGCTTGTTAAGCCCAAATGACTGTCGTGGCTAACCACCAAGCGGCAACCGCTCAGTTCGCGGTGTTGTTGCCAATCCCAAATAATAGGATTTTCGCTAATGGAAATACCAATGTGTTGGTCAGTACTGCGCAAATAAGTTCGGTTTACACCCGCAGTTTCTTCAGTTGAAAAAGCGAGCTCCAGTGCATCTCCATCCCATATTTCGTCACCTGTTTGGTGGTTTCTATGAGGAAAAACGTTGTATGAATCATAATATAGATAAAAACTGTCGTTGTCGGCACGCATATATAAAGGCCTGTCATCCAAACGCGCCACCGAGGGTATCTTATACCATTCTTCTTTGGAAAGGCTGCCGTCAATATTCATGGTAACCGCAGGTTGGTAGGGAATGCGCAGCCGCTTTTTGAAACTTCCTTTGTAGGGGCCAATGCGTATATCGTCAATATACACATCGCCTTCCGCCTCAAATTGTATAATGAGTTGTTTTATGTTTTCAATATCGCAGTTTTGCTCATACCAATTGAATTCGCTGATGGGTAACACTATGTAGCTCCACTCTTCGCTTATTGTACTGTCTTGCTGCGTGTTTGATCCAAAACCCAACCATGCTTGCCTGCCGTTGTAGTCTTCTAAACAAGCAGCCAATGGTAGCGAAGGCCTGCTACCCACGGCGGTTCGTACGTACATAAATATGGCAGCATCGTACAACACGGGTTTCAGGTTTTTGCCATTCCAACCATCCCAGCCAATGCCCATGCCCAACCATCCGCACGACTGCGACATTTTGTCCCATTTAAGGTGCAACGAAGCTTGCCCCCAATGTTTTATTTCTTTCGAAGTTTCTATGCTCAGGCATTTACTTTCGGGCGACACCCAAATTTCGTCGGTCAGGTAGTCTGAATAAATAGTGGTAGCATAGAAGCCATTGATGCCCGAAGGTGCTTTTTGATCGCTTGGCTCGTCGAAAAGCGACATTTGCTTCGGACTCACACAAGCCGTAATAAAGGCTAAAATAATAATACCAAATTTTCTCATGGCTATGGCTGTAAGGGGCTTTTGTCGGTAAAAATCACATAATCCATATAGGTTTGTGCATAGCCCGATGATGGATTAGCCAAATACAAAACACTAATGCGGTACAGTTTATTGGGTTCAAAAACGCCATTGCCATTGGGGTCAACCGGCGAACCATTGTTTAAACTTGCCAAATCGCTGTATTTGATGGAAAATAAATTCCAACCCGTTTGCAGTGCGGCGGCCTTTACTTCCACCGCGTACATGTCTTCCGATGCTTCGTCAAAATTACCGTCGTCGTTTTCGTCTTCCCTGAACTGAAACAATATCAGCGGGTTCACTATTCCTTCGGGCAAGTAGAGCATGGTATTGAAATACAGGTTATCGGCATTATCGGTCAAGTTGAAAGTACCGTCGGGCATGGCATCTGCAGGAAATTCTATCATACCAATAAGCCAATCCCAATCCACTTTTCCGCCCATATCATAATAATGTTTTCCTTGTGCGGCATTGCTGTCTTCTTTGATTATGAACGACATATCGGCGCCCGATTGTACAAAAGAAAGCCACTTGCCGTTGAATCCATCTTCAAAATCAGTTACCAGATTGCCTTCAATAATTCGGGTATTTAAAATAACCAAGCTGTCGTAAAACTGCAAAGAATCATTGGCCACGCTCAACTGTATTTTGCACTTTTCAGCCCTGAACATGGGCAGCACGGTGGTTTCACCCCGCCAATCGGCATTGTTCACATCAATGGCCCTAGACTTGCCTTCTATTATTTTTTCGGCTTGCGACTCCTCTCCCACTATGGTTATTTTCCAATCAACTATTTTAGAAAAACGGGCGGTGAAATACACATCAGAACCGGCGGAAAAATCCACCTCGCGCGCGGAAACATCAAAAGGTTCAAGCACGGCAAATTTACCATACAAATCCACCAAATTGGGGCCTTCGGTATCCATGTTGCGTTGACATGACCAACACAGGGCCATGAGCAAAAACAGTTTCAGGAAGCGTATATTTTTCATTTTCATCAAAATTTCAAATTGTACATAAGGGCAAACTGATTGAATTGGTAATCAGCCATCAAAGAATTAACATCGGTCCAAAGGCAATGTTGCCAATTAAATTGCAAACTGCTGTTTTCTGAGAAAGCGTACTTTAATCCAAAGGCGTTGATGCTTTCAGAAATGTTGTCGCCATATTTACTGAAATCGGTGACTTGCCCGTAGCTATTCCTAATGGCCACAGACTCAAATCCGCTCGATTTCAACGACATATATCCCCACATAATACTCAGGCGGCTGATGGTTTCCACCTCGGCGCCTATGCTGTAAGAAGTATTGGTAAAATCCACATTCTCAAAAGTTTCGTTGCCTTTTCTTGTAGTGTTTTCATTCCAATAAGCCACCTGCAAGTCAATGGTTTTGCGGTAGGTTTTCATCATTTTCGAAATATGCCATTCAGCGTTCAATCTGACTGTTTTGTAGTTTCTCAGTGCGGTGGTACCCTGTCCTACTATTTCAGACAGGTTTTGGTAGCTTGCTTCCCAATCGTACCATTTCTTAAAAGCTTTTTGACCCACTTTCAAAGTGTAGCCCTTGCGGTTGGGTGTGGCTGTACCATAGGGTTGTGCATTGCCAAAACGCGGCAAATAAACCTGTAGTGTAGGCGATAAGCGGTAGTTGTAGAGGGAAGCATCGCGCAAAAAATCAATCATTGAAATGGGGCGCGTATCCTGGTTTTTGCCATACCTCGACAAAAATGCCGGTGTTTGCGCATAATTGAATCGCAGCGATTGCGCACCGGGGCTTCTGAATTTAGGCCCCACATTTTTATAATCGGCGTCCACAAAAAATCCCAATTTCTTGTTTTCTATGCGTCCGTTAAAATCGTAGAAATAATCATCAATGCGGTTGTAATTGGTGTCTTTGGTTATAAAATTGGCACTGTTTCCAAATTCAGTTTTTCCTACAAAATGCCAATCTTTGGTAGCATATTGGGCATTTACCACCCCCGTAAGCACTTGGTTGTGAAACAACGTGGTATCGGAACTTGTGCCGGCTACATCCATCATTTCGGCATAGTTTACACCCGCGTTTAAATATTTGCTTTGCAGCAGCGTCACATTTCCGCCGTAAAATATTCTTTCGCCAATATTGGCAAAATTGGTAGGGTTTTGTCGCGTGGCAAAAAAGTTGAATTGCAGCTCCTCTGCCAGTTTTGAAAACTGTAAGGCAAAATCAACCGCTGCCCCTTGTTGGCGCCAGGTGTTATTTTTATAATAGAACATGTCGTAGTGCAGCATGTTGTTGTAAACGTCAAATATTTTAGGCTGACAAAAATTGCGCTCAGAGCTGTTGTAAAAAGTATAGGGTGTGAGCTTGTAATTTATATCGCCCAATTGGTAGCGCACCACATGCGATATTAGGCCTTTTACATACAATTGGCGCAGATCGAAAGTGACACCACCGCCCCAAAATCCGCCATAATCGTTGCGCACGCGCACCGTGGCATTTATGTAGGTCTGGTCGTTGGGTTTTATGTTGGCACTCAGGTCAACCAGGGTATGGCCGCTGTTGAGTCGTGCGGGAGTAATGCTGTCGTTGCCTTTTTGCGGCGCATATTTATCGCCATAAATAACGCCGCGCGCCCTGCCCGAAAGCCACACCGTGCGCGAAGTATCTTGTGCATGCAAACCGCCAAACATGCCCGCTAATAATATAATGTAAAGTAATCTTCTCATTAAAAGTATAATTTAAGTTCTACAAGAGTTTCTTTCCCCGAATAGGTATCATCTTTAAAATTGATATCCTTGAAGCTGAACCAGCGCTGACGAATGAACAGCCCCGCATTTTTGCCCAAACTCACGTCAACACCTAGCCCGGTTCCCCAGCCCGTTTGGTTGAGTGGTTTAAAACTCTGCGCGTCCACCTCGGTATTATAGTTTCCCAGGTTTCGTTCATAACCCAGGTAGCCGTTCAGTATGCACTTTTTCCTTATTTCATAATA
Source organism: bacterium (assembly GCA_016124515.1). GTDB lineage: Bacteria > Bacteroidota > Bacteroidia > CAILMK01 > JACPUW01 > JACPUW01. The sequence continues at coordinate 8,617 of WGNN01000029.1, read as the reverse complement.
AGCTTCCAGTTGGTTGCTGTACAAACGCAGGTAGGCATTGCTGTTGAAAACCGGTGTTGCCGACCAAAAACTTTGCGCCGATTGGTACCTGTTGAGCATGAAGAAATAAAGTTTTCTATGCATGAGGCGGGTTTGGTATTTTGCCTGTATTTCTATGGTGCTGAAACGTTTGGCTACCACCGGCACGCCCAGACTGTCGTCAGTTAGATTTACAATTTCATATACATTTCTAAAGGCCACATTGTAGCGGCTGTAAGGTCCTACACCGGTAGGAAAATTCCAGCGCCAAAAGCGGCTGCGCGTGTATTGATTAATGGGATGGCTGAATGAAATTTGGTTGTTGCGCGCCACCAAATCGCCGGCCATGCTCCAACCCAGCGACAACTTCAGGTTTTTGATATCAATATCGGTATTGATGTTGAGCCCCTGACGGTTGTTGGTGGTGGAGCCAATGGGTGTCATGGCACTTGCAAATGGCTGCAACACACTTGTACTGCCCACACTGCCGGCAGGAATATTATTGTTTTTTGCTTCAATAATGGAAGTGTTCCAAAAAATGGCATTGTTGTTAAACACATTTTGGCTGATGCGGAAATAATTGAACTCAACAGGAAAAAAGCTGAGCGAGGCGGGCAAACGAAGTTTGGCATTTACCAACTCGCCCCACTTCAGGTCGTGCTCGGGACTGAAATACCTGCCTGCACCGGCTTCAACCAGCAATTGTACCTTTTTATAGTTCAGTGCCGTTTCGCCGGTTATTACATTAAAACCTATTTTATGACTTGCCAGGCTATCGGAATAAGTTAGGTTGTTGAAGGTATTGACCGCCACAAATGAGCCGCTGCCCAGGTCTTTGCTCAATCTGCCGCCATACGAGGAATTGGGAATGGTAAGGAAACCGCCGTTGAGCGCCGTTTTTCCATACAACAATTTGGCATTGAAACCCAAAGGCAAGGCAGTGGCATTGAGGCTGAATCCTTGAAATGCCTGCTCGCCCCAGCGCGTATCCTGATTGATATTGCCCTGCGAGTAGAATTTATCGTAGCGCTCAGTAATTCCGGCGCCAATCGGATCCCAGGGATTTCGTTCGAAAAGCACAAAGCGGTTGTATCCTCTAAACGAAGCAAGTGTTAAATCGCTGAGCGAAACCCATTTTAAACCACCAACGCCCACTTTGAAGGTGCCGTGCTCGGTGGCATGCGATCCGTAGAGATTCATACCCAAAAGCAGGTTCATACTGCTCCCCAACCTGCTGCCCGCCAGCGGATTGTAAACCGTGGGCAACAAAGCCCGTGGAATTTGGCCGCTGTAGGCTTGCGACACATTGCCAAACAAAAACTGAAAGGCATACACATCAAACGACCAAGCGGTTTGTTCGGTGGGTCGGCCCGAAAAATTAAGGAGCAGGTTGGGCATCTGACTGTCGTCGCCAATAAACAGGTTTCTGTCGGGCGTGAGCGCACCGGAATTGGCATCGAGCAAATAGGGTGCGTCCATGGCCGTGTAGGTGCTAAAAAAACGGTAAAACCCGCTGACACCAAAACGGTAGAGTTTGGCGTATTCTCTCTTGGGAAACAAGCCCACATAGCTCGGCGGCACGTACAACGGCGTGTCGCTCAAGGTGTCGGTTGCTGCAGGAAGTCCACCTGCCTTACTCCCGGAAAATCCCTGCGCTTTGAGCGACAGGAACACCGCAAGTACCCAAATTATTTGTTGAAGTTTAACCAATATTTTTTCATTTAAACATTAAGAAAAATACCACCAGATAGACATAACACATAAGATGAGACCGGCCACCAATACCCTGTGCAAAGGCAGCAATGGCTCTACTTTGCCTTTTTGGTACATGATGTTTTTTATTTTGTCAAAATCAGGAACGGGTGCCGTGCCACTTGCTGCATAAAGAATGATGGAACAGACTATAAACAGGATAAAAGCAAAATGCAGGAAGTTGATTTCGGTGAAATACAAAATAGGCGCGGGCAGACTGAAGCCTTTTTCCTTGATGATTTCAAGACTTAGGCGGGCGGCACCAATGGCGGCTCCCGATAGCATGGCCCACTTGGCTCCTTTGGCATTGAGCTTTTTGTTGAACATGCCAAAAATGAATACCGCGGCAATAGGCGGCGATATATACGCTTGAATGCTTTGCAGTTTTTGAAACAACCCACCTTCAATAACCCTGAGCAATGGAATCCAGGCCAGGCCCAAAGCAACCAAAACCACTGTGGCTATACGACCCACATTCACCAGCTCCTTCTCGCTGGCATCGGGTTTTCTTTCTTTATATATATCAATGGTAATAAGGGTAGAACAGGAGTTGAAAACCGAAGAAAGTGAACTCATTAGCGCGGCCAACAAACCGGCCACAACCAATCCCTTGAGTCCGTGCGGCAAAATTTGCATGGTAAGTGCGGGCAAGGCAGCGTCATATTGCGGTTGGCCATTTTCCATAGGAAAAACCAAGGAAGGATTGTCGCCGGTAGAAAGCGCAAAGGCCACCACACCGGGCAATACAAAAATGAACAGCGGCAGCAACTTCAAATACCCCGCGAAAATGGTTCCCTTACGTGCATTGTCAAGGTTTTTGGCAGCCAGCACCCTTTGCACAATAAATTGGTCGGTACACCAATACCACACACCCAATATGGGTGCGCCCAGCAAAATACCTGTCCACGGAAAATTGGGGTTTGATACCGAGCGCCACAGGCTCAGGTATTGCGGTTCGGTTTTGGCCACCATTACTTCCCAGCCACCAAGCTCATCAAGCCCGTAGAGTGTGGCGGCAATGGCACCACCAAGCAGCACCACAAGTTGCACAAAATCGGTGTAGATAACCACTTTGAGCCCGCCGATAACAGTATAAAGCCCCGTTAACAAAACGATGATGATGGCACCTGTCCAAAAATCGATGCCCAGCAACGCGGTGAAGATGATACCACCTGCCGCAATGGTTACGGATATTTTGGTGATGATGTAGGCGACAATTGACACCCACGAAAGGTATTTTCTTGCCCATTTGCTGTAGCGTCGTTCCAAAAACTCAGGCATGGTAAACACGCCGCTGCGCAAATAGATGGGCACAAAAAACCAGCCCAGCAATATGATAATGAGTGAGGCCAGGATTTCAAATTGTCCGGCAGCAAAATCGCCGCTTGCACCCGAACCCGCCAGGCCCACCAAATGCTCAGAACCAATGTTTGATGCAAACAAAGAAGCACCAATCACCATCCAGCCGAGGCTTCGCCCCCCCAAAAAATAGTCTGATGACTCGTATTCATGCGCCTTCTGCCTTTTTTCCTGCCAAAACAGGTACACCGCCACGGCGAAAATGATGAAGAAATACCCGCCGATAATGAGTAAATCTCCCGTGCTCATTTGTGTAAACATAAAACCTTTTCTTTACTTATAGTTATTTTTAATATAAGTGCGCTAAAACGTTAGCGACCGCTTCTTAAACTCAATAGCTTTTTGTGGTTCCGACGCATCGGGGTATATATAAAAGGGAAAGTTGGCGTAGGCCGTTTTCCCCTGATAGTCTTCTACAAATACAAACAAACGATAGGCGCCTTCTTTGGCGGGTGCTTTAAACGAATAGGTATTTTGTCGCGCCTTAAACCTGAATCCGTACAAAGGTTCGGGGCTGCTTTCGGCATCGCCACCCGCTTTTATATCGGTTGACTCAGGCAGAATAAACCAATGGTATTTCAATTTGCGGTTGTCGTCGTTTTTAATGCTCAGCGTTGCGGTTTGCCAGGTGTTGGCTTGCACCCGCACACTTTCAGTCATCGCCTTATCATTCAGCTTAAAGTCTGATAATGAAGGCGCCAGGTTCTCAGGTTCAGTTCCTGTCCACTCCGTTTGCAGCCTGTCAAGTGTCTCGGTTCTGTTGCCATCTTCGGTAAAGAGTCCGTACCATGTAGAAGTGGTTTCCTGCTTTTGCCCCCACAGAAACACATAAGAACCGATACAGTTTTCGCGGTTGGCCCAAATGCTTTGCTCATAGCGTTGTTGGTACACATCGGCTTTTTGGGTACTCGTTTGTTCAATGGGTGCATTCCAACTGGTTTTGGCTACTTCCCAATGCCCGTTTGGTCCCCACTCAGTAATCATGTAAGGGCCTTTCCAGCCGTACCGGGCAATATTTTTTGGCACATTGGCTATATCGCCGTAGGTATTTACACTGTAGAAATCAATATCTGGACAACGCTGCAAAACAAGTTGCACTTCGTTTGAGTCGAGCCCGGCAGTAACGGTAGTGGTTGGGTGGTTCGGATCGGTTTGGTGGATCATTTTAGCGATATCCTGCACTGCATACCAAACCTTGGTATTGCTATAAAAAAGGTCCACTTCATTGCCTACAGCCCAGCAAAGCAATGCCGGATGGTTCATATACTTGGGAATAGCTTTCTTGAAACGCAGGAATTGCGCCCTTACGGCTGCCGTATCGTTGTAGTCAAATCCATGCCTTTCGTGCCCCACCCAAAGGCCAAGCATTACGGTTAAACCGTGTTTTTGCGCTTCGTCGAGCACTTCCTGTGCATCATCTAGACTCCAGGTTCTTATGGAGTTGCCACCGCAAGTAACCAAATCATCCAAGTGCGTTTGCCCGCCGGCACCTTTCACATAGTAGGGTTCGCCATTGCGCACAAAAGTGTATTTGCCGCTTATCCATTTCACTTCGGTCTTTATCGCTTGGGCAGCAGCTGTATGTGCGAGCACTGTCAAAAGGCCAATTGTGCAGAGTTTAAATCGCAAAGTCAAAACCATCTTTTTTCAACTCGTTGTATCGTGATTCATTGAATTTAAAGAGCTTAGCCGGACGGTGTTTTACATTTCGCTGTACTTCATTTAGTGGTTCCAGCAGTTTCATATCCAACACTTTTTTCCTGAAATTGGGTTTGTCAAACTTTTCGCCAAGCAAACTTTCGTAGAGCCCTTGCAGCTCGAGCAGGGTAAATTTATCGGGCAACAGATTGAAACCCAGTGGCTGCCGGCGTGCGCGTTTTCTTAGCCTGTCAAGCGAGGCATTCAATATCTCATTGTGGTCAAAGGCAAGTTGCGGCACCGTATTCACATCGTGCCACTCCAGGTTTTCGGCCCACGAAGAAGCTTGCGGATTGTGCAACTCCTTCTTTATTAAGGAAAAGTAACCAATGGTAACAACGCGCCCCACCGGGTGACGGTCCACCTCGCCAAAAGCCTTGGCCTGATCCATATACATATCGGTAAGGCCGGTGAGCTCGCCAAGCACGCGTTTGGCTGCATTGTCTATATTTTCATAAGGATACACCAAATCGCCGGGCACGGCCCACTGCCCCTTGTACGGCTCAGCACCGCGCTGTATGAGCAAAACTTCAAGCTTGCCCAATTCATAACCAAATATGACACAGTCCACCGAAACAGCGAATTTGTAGAAGTCGGTGATGGGAATCTTGTAGATATTTCCGTAGTAAGTACTGGGCTCTCTGTCAGGCATATACTGGTTTTAGTCTGGTCAAATATAAAAACTTTTCGCACTTATGGTAATTTTTACCATAAATATTTCTCAGTCAGAAAATTTTGTCATTTATTTGTCAAGCATTAAAAAAACAAACAGAAATGATTAAGAAAATTTTTACAACTGGTGCACTTATGAGCATAGTGTTACTTAGCTATGCCCAAACTTACAATGTTACCTTTAAGGTGAACATGAATAAGTACAGCGGCACATTTACCAAGGTGTATGTGACCGGTACCTTTAACAGCTGGTGCGGCGATTGCAACGAGCTAACCGATGGCAATTCCGACGGCATATTTGAAGGAACCTTTAGCCTGAGCACCGACAATACCGAGTTTAAATACGAGGTGGACAACTGGAACGACCAAGAAAATTTCAGTGGTGGCGAATCGTGTACGGTAACCAATGGTGGTTTTACCAACCGCTTTATCAAATACACCGCCGATACTACACTTGGCGTAGCTTGCTGGGCATCGTGCGACGATTGCTCAAACAAAAAACAACAGGATTTGCCCATCTCCTGGGATGCAACTGATGTGGACTATACCGTAGTTGATTTTGGCGGCAATGTATCATCGGTAGTAGCTGACCCCACCAACTCAGGCAACATGGTGCTCAAAAGTGAAAAACCTCAGGGTTCACAAACCTGGGCCGGTACTACCCTTAGCGACAAAAGTGGTTTGGCTACAGTAATTCCTTTTGACGCAAGCCACAACACAATTTCTGTTGATGTGTACTCACCCGATGCAGGAATTCCGGTTAGATTGAAAGCCGAAGTAGTAGGCACTCCAACGCAAAGTGTTGAGACAGAAGTAAGCACTACCAAGTCAGGCGCTTGGGAAACACTTGTTTTCGACTTTTCAAAACAAGCAACCGGCACCGCAGCCATTGACTACAGCTACAAATACAACATGTTGTCTATCTTCTACAACTTTGGTACTGATGGCAATACTGCCGGCGACAAAACCTATTACTGCGATAACATTAAGTTTGGCGGAAGCGGCTCAAGCAGCGGGACAGCCAACATTACTTTTAAAGTAGATATGAACAAATACACCGGTACCTACACCCAAGTAAACCTGAATGGTACCTTCAACAACTGGTGCGGATCATGCGCGGTAATGACCGACGACAACAGCGATGGTGTGTATGAACTGACCGTGGACCTGACCGGACAAACTGAGGTGGAATACAAGTTTACCGTAGATGGATGGACAGATGATGAAAAATTTGCCGGCGGCGAAAGCTGTACCAAAACTACCGGAGGTTTCACCAACCGCGTACTTACCATTACCGGCGACTCTGTGCTGCCTGTGGTTTGCTGGCAAAGCTGCAGCGATTGCGGCAACGGCCCGTCATCAGCCAAAGTAACCTTTATGGTAGATATGAGCCAATACAAAGGAACCTTCACCCAAGTTAACCTGAACGGAACCTTTAACAATTGGTGCGGCGACTGCGCAGTAATGACCGACGACAACAGCGATATGGTTTATGAACTGATGGTGAGCGTAAATGCGAAAGACACCATAGAATATAAATTTACCGTGGATGGCTGGACCGATCAGGAAAATTTTAGTGGTGGTGAGCCTTGTACCAAAACCACCGGAGAATTTACCAATAGAATGTTGGTAGCCAAAAACGACACCTCTCTTGATGCAGTTTGCTGGGGCCTTTGCACAGAATGTCCGAATGGCATTGGCGAAGTAACACACAAATTGTTGAGCGTGAGTCCAAACCCTTCAAATGGCATTTTCAACGTGTTGTTTAGCGAGCCACAAACCGGCAGCTTGGTGGTTTATAACTACCAAGGCAAAGAGGTGTATCGCAACAACCAATTGGCCACCACCCGCGAAACCCTGAACCTGAGTAACCAACCAAAAGGGGTTTACCTTGTAAGAATAACAAACCAAACCACAACTGAAACAGTGCAAATAGTTGTAGAGTAAATTTTTTAATTATTCATTGTAGTAAAATCCCCGCTCATTGGCGGGGATTTTTTATTTAGGAAGGGTTATGTAATACGGGGAATGTGATAAAAACCGGAGTCGTCAATCGACAGATTTTTGCTAATAGAAAGCCGGCAAATACTTGAAAAGCAAGCTACTTGTTGAAAATCTGGTTTGAGTGGTAATTGAGCAATTCTTCCACCGGTTTTTGAATGATGCGCCCCACTTGTATGCGGTGGTTATCGGCCGCTTTGCGCAGCACATTTTCAAAGAAAAAGGCTATTGAACCCACAAAATGCACCGGTACGGTTTTAAATCCTTTGTAGCGCCAGATATGAATATCGATGAAACGTGAAAGGCCGTGATAAACCATATCCTGCACGTAGCGGTCGTCTTTGTTGTCGCTCAAAAATTTCATAAAACTGGCCAAATACACATTTGCATGCGGTTCCATATACACGCCGGTAAACACATCTTCGCTGCTGAGGTTGGGATAGGCTTTTTCAAAAAGCAACTCAATATGCGCAGGCAATTGCTTGTACAAATACCTTGACAAAAGCTGTTTTCCGAAATAGGATCCGCTTCCTTCATCGCCAAGAATGTAGCCCAGGGCAGGTACTTCTTCGTGAATAGATGCGCCATCGTAGTAAGCCGAGTTGGAACCGGTGCCCAAAATACAGGCAATACCGGGTTTGCCCTGACAAGCCGCGTAAACCGCGCCATTAAGATCGTGCTCTATCGTGAGTTCAGCATTGCCAAACAAAGGGAGCAAACCTTGTTTTACACGGTCAACCAATTTGGCTGATGAACAGCCGGCGCCATAGAAAAACACCTGTTTGGTTTGGCGGGCAATTTTCACAAAATCAAGATTTAAGCCCAAATCTTTGGCTATAAAATCAGGACCATGAAACATGGGATTATATCCACGAGTTGAAAACTCATATCGGTTGGTTCCATCGGTAAAAATCCAATCACACTTGGTAGAACCACTGTCGGCAACAACTATCATAGGCACAAAGATTAAAGAATAAACTCAGTTGACAAGAAATTGGAAGCACGTGTTTCGTAAATACTCGAAATGATTTTTTTGTTTTTATCATTTGCCTTTGCAGCCACCAAGGTGCGAATAGAAAACTGTCGCAAGGCATCGCTTACCGACAGGGTTCCTTCG
>WGNN01000013.1 GCA_016124515.1 bacterium | reverse complement strand
TTGATGTGGTTTTAAACGACGACAAGCAAACCATTGAAGGTTTTGAAACCATAACCTATACCAACAATTCGCCTGATGTGCTGAAATACCTTTGGCTGCAACTTGACCAAAATGTGCGGGCACAAAACTCAATGCGCGACCGTATTTCGCAAATGGAAATAAAATCGAAGATGAATTTTGGCGAGCTCAAAAACCTGCACAACGACTTTGACGGGGGTTTTAAGCTCACCGAAGTAAGCGATGCCTCGGGCAAAGAGCTCAGCTACACCATAGTAGAAACCATGATGCGCATAGACCTGCCACAGGAACTGAAACCCGGCAGCAGCTACAGTTTCAACATAAAATGGTGGTACAACATAAACAACCGCATGGAAGTGGGCGGGCGCTCGGGCTACGAATATTTTAAAGACGAAGACAACTATTTATATACCATTGCGCAGTTTTATCCGCGCATGTGTGTGTATATCGACAATGTGGGTTGGCAAAACAAACAGTTTCTGGGCCGCGGAGAGTTTACCCTCACTTTTGGTGATTTTGATGTAAACATTACCGTACCTGCCGACCATATTGTAGCCGCCACCGGCAGTCTTCAAAATAGCCGCTCGGTGCTTACCACGGAGCAGCGAAAACGATTTGAAACCGCCAAAACGGCCACCGAACCTGTGTTGATAGTGACGCAGGAAGAAGCGGAAGCCGCAGAAAAAAACAAATCGAAAGAACACAAAACCTGGACTTTTCATGCCGAAAATGTGCGCGACTTTGCTTTTGCCAGCTCGCGAAAATTTATTTGGGATGCCATGGGAACACAAATCAACGGCAAAACCATAATGTCAATGTCGTATTACCCCAAAGAAGGAAATCCACTGTGGGGACGTTACTCTACCAAGGTAGTTGACCACACCATACGCACCTATTCAAAACACACCATCAACTACCAATATCCGGTGGCCATATCGGTACACAGCAAAAGCATAGGCATGGAGTATCCCATGATTTGTTTCAATGGTGGCAGACCTGAGCCCGACGGAACCTATTCAGAATCAACAAAAAACGGCATGATAAGCGTGATCATTCACGAAGTAGGGCACAATTTTTTTCCCATGATAATAAACTCTGACGAACGCCAATGGACCTGGATGGACGAAGGTTTCAACACCTTTGTGCAGTACCTTACCGAACAAGCCTGGGACAGAAACTACCCATCGCGTCGCGGTCCAGCCGCCAATATTGTGGACTACATGGCCGGCGACAAAAGGTTTATCAGTCCCATCATGACCAACTCAGAATCTATTTTTCAATTTGGCAACAATGCCTATGGAAAACCCGCCACCGCTTTGAATATTTTGCGCGAAACCATTTTGGGTCGCGATCTTTTTGATTTTGCCTTTAAAGAATACTGCGAACGCTGGGCCTACAAACACCCAAGTCCGGCAGATTTTTTCAGAACTATGGAAGATGCATCAGGGGTAGATTTAGACTGGTTTTGGCGTGGATGGTTTTATACCACCGACCATTGCAACCAAGCCATTGCCAGTTTTAAATGGTATAAAATTGATAGCAAAGACCCCGCAATAGAAAAACCACTAGCCAAAGAAAACTATATAAACCGCGAGCGAGGCATTTCAGAAATCAGGAACGACTCGGCCCTGACCGAAACCCGTGTGGAAGCCGATGAAACACTCTGCGATTTTTATGTAAACCACGATGAATTTGAAATCTATACCGTTGATATTCTTGACTTTGAAAATTATTATAAAAGCCTTGGCGAACAGGAAAAAGCCATTATCAATGCAGATTACAATTACTACGAAATAGCCATTGCCAACAGAGGCGGACTTGTGATGCCCATTATTATAAAATTTGAATACAGCGACGGAAGTACAGAAATAATAAGGATTCCCGCCGAAATATGGAAAATGGGCGAAGACACAGTGACCAAGGTTTTTGCACGAAAAAAAGAAGTGGTATCGGTGGTAATAGATCCGTTTCTTGAAATAGCCGACACCGACCGCGACGACAACTACTACCCACCGAGAATGGTACCGAGCCGCTTTGAGCTGTTTAAAGAGCGGAACCACAACGAAGGAGAAAACCCCATGCAACGCATGAAGCGCAACGAAAGCCTCAACGACCGCTAAAAGCTATGGCGGTCAAGTATTTTCAAAAAATACTAATGGCTGACGGCAGCCGAAAACCTTCTGAAAAAATTCAGGTGGGCGACGAGCTGCGCACCCTGCAACTACTTGACAACCGCTTGGTGCTAGGAAGTGCTGCAATTGAATCAATGCAATCCGTTTTTACCAACGAGGCCTGGGAAGGTGTGAAATTAAGTTGGTCGGGCGGCAAATTATACGGCGACCGCCAAATGGTGCTGCTGTTAAAAAACGGACAAGCCAAGGCCGTAACCGCTCTGCAATGCGATAGCGACGGTTTTTATAAGAATGATGAAAGCGCAGTGGAACAATGGTTGGCCGAGAGCGGAAAAGTGCTGTGCGGAAGACTTTCGCCGGTGCTGAAACGAACAAATTCTGATAAAACGGCTTTGTTTTACAACACCAACGGCCTGTGGGTAGGCGATGCCCTTACCGAAAAAATGTATGAAAATAACGCACCCACAAATGCAGGCAACTCCTACATTTTCAAAGGAAACGCATGGGTAAGGAATATTAGGATTTGGCTCAACAAAAACACCTGAAACACGATAGCCCGCCGCTTATGCGTTCTCGAGCCAGTATTCTTTCAGTGCGTCGCGGTAGTAAATAATTTCTTCGCGGTTGCGCGGGTTTGATGAGTTGATGAGCAACGAAACGAGGTAATACAAACTGTTGCTTTGCTCGTCGAGACCATCCACGAGCGGCCCTTCGTCTTCGTCTTCTTCGTCAGCAGGCACAGCTATGTGGAAACCACCAAATTCTTCAATATGCTCGTATGTTGTTCTAATTACCCTTGTTACGGTTGGGTCTTTTTCTTCAATGGCATACGGGCGCAGTTCTTTCAATCCATCTACAACTGCATCACTGTCAGCACCTTCAGAAAGTATGCTTTTCTGAATTCTGTTTATTAATTTCTTGGCTTCTATGCTCTCCAAAACAACATATTTTGTGCAAAGCTATTGGTTAAAAGCTTTGCAATCCAAAAAAAATAGCGGCCATCTACATTTTAAGTGCAGCCAACTATTTGTCGGGGAAAATTGAAGCCAAACCCGCTGCTGAAGCTTGGCAAATACCACGTTCAGTCACAAGGCCTGTTACCAACCTTGCAGGGGTTACATCAAAACCGATATTGTATCCGGCGGTGGTCTCAGGACAAATGAGCACTTGTTTCACTTCGCCATCATGCAAACCTTGTATGTAGCGCACTTCTTCATCGCTTCGTTCTTCAATTTCTATTTCGCTCAAGCCATCGCTTATCTGCCAATCAATGGTAGATGATGGCAGGCAGACATAAAATGGCACTTGGTTGTCGTTGGCTGCCAATGCTTTGAGATAGGTTCCTATTTTATTGGCTACATCACCGTTTTTTGTCACCCGGTCGCAACCCACAAAGCACAGGTCCACCATGCCGTGTTGCATCAGGTGCCCACCGGCATTGTCAACCACCAAGGTATGTGGCACCTTTGCCACACCCAGTTCGTAAGCCGTTAAATTGGCTCCTTGGTTCCGCGGACGCGTTTCATCAACCCACACATGCACTTTTATACCCTGTAAATGCGCTTGGTAAATAGGTGCCGTGGCAGTGCCCCACTCTATTACAGCCAAACTTCCGGCATTGCAATGTGTGAGGATGTTTACCGGCTCACCGGGCTTTTTAGCAGCAATTTCTTTGATCAATTCCAGTCCGTAAGTGCCAATTTTTCGGCACACTTCGGCATCTTCTTCCATCAGCATTTTGGCATTATTCCACAGTGCTTCAGGCAGTTGTTGGTTAAAACCATGTGCTTTGGCAAGAGCCATTTGTTGGTCAACCGCCCACATGAGGTTTACTGCGGTAGGTCGCGAAGCTCTAAGGGCCGCTGCCTTTTTTTGCAGACAAGTTTCACCATCATCGTGTCGCAGCGATTCCAAGGCGGCGAAGTACATGCCAAAGGCAGCGGTAATGCCAATCAAAGGTGCACCACGCACTTCCATTTCCTTAATTGCTCTTTCGCAATCAAGCGTACTTTTCAGGTCGTTGGTTCTGTTTTCGTGGGGCAAAAATCGTTGGTCAATAATCTGCACAAAAGGTTCATCACCTTCCTGAAGCCAAATACTGCGTGGAATTGGGTTTTTCAAAATATGCTGTTCAATGTTTTCAGTGCCAAATTTCAGTAAAACTTGTTTATTCGTCAATGGATAATTGAATTTGTGTGATGGATGAAACAATATGTATGGGTTGGGATGTGGGAGGCATGCACGGCGCCAACAATGCCCTGGCGGTGTTGCATAATTGTGCCGAAAAACCGGAAATAGCAGCACTTATCTCTTTCAAAAAACCAAAAACAGCCGAGGCACTTGCCCAACAAATAGCCGATGAAATACTATCAGCAGCGGCACCGGGCAGCATTTGTTTGTTGGCCATAGATGCCCCGTTGCGTTTTCCGCCGGCTTTTGTGGCGCAAATGAAACACCTTGACCACATAAAACCCCTTTCATTTACACGGCAAATAGACAACCCCTTGGCCTATCGCAGCAGCGAAACCTATTTATTTGATACCACGGGCAAAAGGCCGCTTTCATCAACTTTTGATCAACTTACAAGCCTTACCTTATTGGTTCTCAGGGTTTTTAGCATAATAAAAGAACGAGGAGCACATCTCAATACCCTGCCTTATGATGGTTTGCAAACCACAGTAGGTATAAATGCTTTTGAATGCTATCCCGGAAACCTGAAACCCGGAAAAACCGAAAGGATTGCTCAACAAACATTTTGGCAGTGGGCACAAAGTTTTTTGAAAACAGCCCATACGATGCATGAAAAAGATGCCCTACTCTGTGCACTGTTCAGCAGTTTTGAGATGAATAAACCTGAGACCGAACGTTTTCACATTTCTTCCGATTTTAAGTCAAAAGCGCAAGAAAATGGTTGGATTTATGGATTTTATTGACGGAAAAGAAATATCAACTGTTCTTTTCTACAAAATCCAATGCCCTTTTTATATCCATCTCCTCATTGAGCGTTTCCCCGCTTTCCAGCACTTCTACAAAATGCTGTGCACTCCAAGGCATTTGGTGAACGCCTTTTGAACCGAAACCATTAAAAATGAAAAGCCTTTCTAGTTGCGGGTGTTGCCCTACAAAGGGTCGTCGGTCGTAGCTCGCAGGTCGCACCCCCGCCTCATGGTTTATTATTTGATAAGGTACTTTTATTATCTTTTCCAATCGCTGGGTAAGCCAGGTTTTTGCTTCATCAGTAGCTTGGTAATCGGGGTTTTGGCGGTTGTAGGTAGCTCCTACTTTAAAAGTGTTTTCCGCCACGGGCAATACAAAAATTCCTTTTTGCACCAAGTCATCCACCACAAGTCCGGGAGCTTCTATAGTCAACAGCTCACCTTTGTTGGGCCGCATAGGCAGGTAGCCAAACCACGGGTTTTTGGCAATATTCCAGCCTTCGCAAAAAATCAATCGAGCGGCCTTGTAGTCTTTTACCTGTACCAAATCGGGTGACACAACTACATCATTATAAGCTACCTGAGTTTGATGTAAACTTCCGTTTTGTAACATTCTTTGGTGCATAAGATCCAGAAAAGCCGCCGTATCAAGTCGCCATGACGAGGTGGTGCTTACCCCGCCAAATTCTTTATGCCATTGAGGGTTTTCAGCATCGGGCAATATTTCGCCGGTTATTATTTCTTCCAGGTGAAAAAAGTCCACCTTTTTGAGCCATTCCTCGCGTTGCTGTTCGTTGTGAAACAGCCGCTGAATATCAATTTCATCAAGTAAATGTTGCCCAGTTTGCTCTTCAATGGCTTGGTAATACGCTTTGGCAAATGGCGCAAATGTGTCCACATTCCACGATTTTACCATTCTTCGGCCTGTTACAGGATTGTATATACCGGCTGCTACTTTGCTACCGTATTTTCCGGCTTCTTTGTCGAATACCAAAACCGAAGCTTTTTTCGATAAAAAATCAGCGAGTATGGTGCCCGCCAATCCACCGCCGATTATTATATAGTCAAAATCAAGTTTCTTCATGTAACATATTTATTATAGATTTACTTCAATTTTATGCTAAAAACAATCCCAATTAATGAAGAAATGGCTGTTATTACAAAAAACAAAATTGAAAAAGTAAGTGCTGTAGCTTGTGCGTCATAAGCTGCAAGACTGCCAAACAAGGCCACGCCTTCCAGCATCACGAGTTCGCGGGCGCCAACGCCACCTACTGTTATTGGCAGCACAGCCACAACCGACGAAACGAGAAAAAGTGTCATGTAGTCAAAAAACAAGCCCTGTGCATGTATGGCCCACAAAATGAAGGCTGCACATACCAACTGCGAGAGCTGCACGCCAAAACCCATGAGCAGCGCTCTGATAAACTCGGGATTAAAGTCGCGGAAAAATTTGTTGTGGATGAACCAAAATACAGGAAACACCAAAACAGCTAAGGCAATTAAAATAATATTTTGACCGGCAACAATTTGTTGTAACGAAGAGACGACTGCCAACAAGAGCGCCAGAAAACCCAGCACCACCACGCCCGATAAGCGGTCGAGAATAGTGGCAGCTATCAGTTTTTTGGTATTGCCACCGTGGTTTTTTTGCAAGTAATACACCTTGTAGCCATCGCCGCCAATACCACCGGGCAAAAACAAATTGTAGAACATGCCCAGGTAATACAGTTTAAGGTTAAATTTTTGACTGAGCGATACTGCTATACATTTAAAATAATGGTTGAGCCTTATGGAGCTAATTATTTTGGAAATATTAAACAGCAAAAAAGCCAGCAACAGCCACAATGGATTGGCTGTTTCAAGTGCTTTTGCGATATCATGTCTTGTTTCGGCATCGAGTTTATAATAAACATAAGCCACTGCGGCCAGACTTACCGCAATTTTCAGGGTAGTGCTTAGTGCTTTCTTAAGCTTTGTTTTTGCCAACAGCCACTTCTTTTACTCTGAAAACCTGCTTGCCCTGACTCTCATAATAGGTGCGCATAATGAGCTCGGCAATAAATCCAAAACTAATAAGTTGAATACCGCCAAGCACCAGGCCAACCGCAAATATGAGGAGTGGTCTATCGCCAATATCGGCACTTGCCACAAACTTGTATATGGTAAGGCCCAAGCCAATGACTATGCCCAATATGAACGACATGATACCCAAGGTGCCAAAAAGGTGCATGGGTTTTTGGATGTATTTCTGGAAAAACAACATGAGCAACAAATCGCTCATTACTTTAAACGTCCGGTTGATTCCATATTTTGATGTTCCGAATTGGCGGGCGTGGTGTTTCACGTCCACTTCGGTAATACTCGCGCCTTGCATTTTAGCCAGTACAGGTATAAAGCGGTGCAGTTCGCCATAGAGTCCCAGGTTTTTGGCAATATCGGCCTTGAAAACTTTTAGGGTACAGCCATAGTCACTTATGTGTACGTCGGTAGAATTGCGGATAATAGAATTGGCGATTTTGGAAGGGATTTTTCGCAAAAACATACCGTCTTGTCGGTTGGCGCGTTTGCCGTGCACGAGGTCCCAACCCTGTTCCTGCATCATTTTCATCATCATGGGAATGTCTGATGGATCGTTTTGCAAGTCGCCGTCCATTGTGGCAATGTAGTCGCCACTTGCCTCGGCAATACCGGCTGCCATTGCGGTACTTTGCCCGTAGTTTTTCTTGAGCACCACTATTTTAAAGCGTTCATCGGCTTGCAATTTCATAAGTTCCACCGTGTTGTCGGTACTGCCGTCGTCAACCATAATGGCTTCAAAATCAAGGTCATTAAGTGCTGCCTTTATATTGTCGAAGAGGGGTTTTACATTGTCCTCTTCATTCATTACCGGCACTACTACTGAAATCTTCATGTTTTGCTTTTGGGTGCTGCAAAGATGCCTTAAAATTCAATTACTCAAAGTCCGGATCTATTTTATGATATCCGGTGCCCAGACGCCATATAGCCTGCCTGCATTTCATTTGGTTGTAAAATCTCAACTCAATTCGAATTTCCTTTTGTCAATTTACTAACCCAGGCATTGATACAAACAAGCACAAAAAAAACACCTGCCAATACAACAGGTGTTTTTCTATTATTGAGCCAATTATAGACTATTTCGCAAAATCTATCCCAACCTTTCAATGGCTTTTTTAATTCTTGATACAACTTCATGCCTGTTTAGAAGGGCTAATGTATCATAAATTGCGGGACCAGCCGCTTGCCCGGTAACAATTACCCTCAGCAATTGCATATATTTTCCGGCTTCTATACCATTTTCTTCACCTGTGGCTTGAAACGCCATTTCTGCATTTTCGGCAGTAAAATAATTTACCTCGGCAAACTTTGCTGCAAGGGCTGCAAACAGCTTTCTGGCATCATCATCCCATTTTTTCTCAATTACATGTGGCGCATATTCGGTGGGGGCTATAAAAAAGTAGCTGCCCAAATCCCATAGCTCTGAGCTAAAAGTGGCCTTTTCCTTCACCAAATCTATCACCTGCGCTACATAGTTGCTTTCTGCCTGTATGTGCAATTCGTCGAGTTTGTTTTGCAGTACATTCAAAAGCTCTTTGCTGTCGGTTTTGCGCAAAAACTGTTGGTTGTACCAGCGGGCCTTGTCTGGATCAAATTTGGCCCCCGACTTACCCACTCTAGCCAACGAAAATGATTCTATGAGTTCTTCTTTTGAAAACACTTCTTGGTTGGTGCCGGGGTTCCAGCCCAGCATGGCCAGTATATTTAAAAAAGCCTGTGGCATATAGCCCGACTCGCGGTAGCCGGTAATGTGCATTTGCGGCCAGCTAAGCGGAAATACGGGAAAACCAAGTCGGTCGCCATCGCGTTTGCTCAACTTGCCGTACATGGCTTTTTTCAAAAACTCCTTTACCGACTTTTTCAAATTCGGGTCTTTGTCGCTCACCCGCAGTTGGTTGTTCAGGTCTTTTGGATTGGCAAAAACCTGCTCCACTATTTTGTGCACTTCGGCCAAATCGGCTTCTTCTTTCTCGGCATATTCCTTGGCAAACTGCTCGGCAAATCTGGCTTTAGTGCCTTTGTTGATGTAGGTGGCCGGATCGGGTTTTAGTATAAGCGGCAGGTGGGCAAAGCGCGGTGCTTCCCAACCAAAAGCGCGGTACAACAACACGTGCATGGGCGCACTTGGCAGCCATTCTTCGCCCCTTATTACGTGGCTTATTTCCATCAGGTGGTCGTCAACAATATTGGCCAAATGGTAGGTGGGCATGCCATCAGACTTAAACAAAACCTTGTCGTCAAGCTCTTCTGATTTCACACTTACCCAACCCCGAATTTCGTCTTCGAAGCGTATCTCTTCATTGCGCGGCACTTTCAATCTAATCACATAGGGTTCGCCGGCGGCAATTTTAGCCTGCACTTCATCAGCCGGCAGGGCAATGGAGTTTTTCATGTACTCGCGCACAAACATATCGTATTTGGGAGCTGCTTTTCCCGCCTTTCTCAATCGCTCGCGCATGGCATCAAGGTCTTCGGCAGTATCAAAAGCATAGTAGG
Organism: bacterium; assembly: GCA_016124515.1. Classification (GTDB taxonomy): domain Bacteria; phylum Bacteroidota; class Bacteroidia; order CAILMK01; family JACPUW01; genus JACPUW01. The sequence continues at coordinate 39,007 of WGNN01000013.1, read as the reverse complement.
CCCAGCCGTTTTCTATAAGCATATCGGCATATTGTCGGTACAGGTGTTTGCGCTCCGATTGCTTGTAGGGTCCCACGGTTCCTTCCTTGCCCGGACCTTCATCATAGTCAATTCCCGCCCATTGCAAACTTTCTTTTATATACTCTTCGGCACCTGGCACAAAGCGTTTTTGGTCGGTATCTTCAATGCGCAAAATGAAGGTTCCGCCAAGTTTTTTAGCCAATAAATAATTGTATAATGCAGTGCGCACCCCGCCTATATGAAGCGGCCCGGTGGGGCTGGGTGCAAATCTTACTCTTACGTTGTTGCTTGCCATATTATTTTACAAATAAGGCCTGCAAAAGTAGTTGAATTAAAGTGTAAGGATGAAATTCAATTGACGCGATCGAGGTCGAGCACGCATTTGATAACTCCGATATTCGGATAGTCGGAATACAGCTCAAGATGCAGCCCGGCAGAGGTGAGTTTGCCGTTGCCCGAAAAAACAAAAGTCACCCCATCTTCGGTTATTTTCTGATCGGGAAAAATCAAGGTTTCGCCGTCTTTTATGCCCGCGCGGTATTTGTTGTTGTATTTGATAGAATCAGGGCTGTTTGCAGCGCCAATTACGTATTTTGAGTTGCCTGAGTCGTGGCAATCAGTGCCTTCATAGGTGCCAATAAATTTGGCCGCCCAGGTATTGTTGCAAGTAGAACCTTCGTAGCCATCCTGACACTGACAGGTACTTTGCTGACAAGTACCGTGCACGCAGCCCACACAGGTGCCGTGGCAAGATTGCAACATAAAAACAGGAAGTGCCAGCGCAAAGGGCAAGGCCAGAAGCTTGATGAGTTTATTCAAAATATTTGTCCTTGATTTCATTTAAAATTTCGGCATTTAGGGGTTTGGTTACAAAGTCAACCACTTCGCCATACTGCTTCGATTTTTCAACGTCGGCCTGGTAAATAGATGAAGATAGCATGAAGAGCGAAACGGTTTTGTCAATATCGCTTTTCAATTGCTTGTACTCTTCAAGAAAGTCCCAGCCATTCATTATAGGCATGTTGATGTCGAGAAAAATCACATCGGGTATCTGCTCTGCATCGCCCATAGCAATAGCCTTTTTCAAAACTTCGAGTGCTTCGGTACCGCTTTCGAAAGCCACCACATCATCGCTGAAATTGATTTTCTTCAGTATGTTGGTGCAAATGAAGTTATTGATTTCGTCATCATCAATCAGGTACACTTTTTTGATAGCACTCATTGCAAACAGGGTTTAGTATTTATTTGAGCTTCAATATTACTTGACATCCTACATTTGTTAAAGAATTTTCGTCTAAAATTAGCAAAGGCTTATCATATCTATCACATTACTTACCGTGGCCTACCTGCTGTACAGGTATGTGTTTCACAACGATGAAAAAAGTGCGCAATTTGGTGCCAAGAGCAACCTCTTTACACTCACTGAATCGCAAATAACCACCTTGGAGTTGCATTTCCCCTATTACGGGTCATTGAGCGATGGCGATAAGGAAATTTTCAGAAAACGGCTGGCCTATTTTATGGCACACAAACGATTTGTGGCACATGATGGATTGGATTTGTTTGACGCTATGAAAGCCCTTGTTTGCGCCGAAGCCATCAAAATTACTTTTGGCTTAAACAAGTTTATCCTGCCGCATTTTAAACTCATCAGAATATATCCGAGCGAATATTATTCGGCCATTACACAACAATACCACAAAGGCGAGGTGGATTTGCGCGGTGCTATTGTTTTGGCATGGAACAGTTTTGAAGAAGGCATAATAGACCGCACCGACGGTGTGAATGTGGCAATACACGAATTTGCCCATGCTTTGTACTTCGAAAACTTTATCAAAAACAAACACTATTTGTTTATTGACCCCGCGCTGCTTGCCCTGTGGAACGAATTGGCTGAGCGCGAAATACCCAATATGGTGGCCAACGAAAACCATTTTATAAGGGCTTATGGCGGCACCAACCTCAATGAGTTTTTTGCCGTGTCAACCGAGCATTTCTTTGAGCAACCTGTTGCTTTTGAAGCCCGGCACCCCGACCTGTATTACTTACTCACCAAGATTTACAACCAAAATCCCGCGGCTAGAACTCGCTTGTAAAGTGGAATGAAATTTCGGGGAAGTTTTGCCTTTCCATGTTCAACCTGAATTCTGAATTGGCCAGGTAAACATCGCGGTTGTGTTTGTCTTTGGCCATAAACTGTCCGTTTACCTTTTTAAATTCATCGTGCTTGGCTTTGTTGTCTGAGGTAATCCAACAGGCTTTGTACATAGAAAGCGGTTCCCAAATACAAGTGGCGCCGTATTCATGTTTCAGGCGGTATTCAATTACTTCAAATTGCAGTTGACCCACGGTGCCAATTACCTTGCGCCCGGTGGCGGTTGTAAACAGCTGCGCCACACCTTCGTCCATCAATTGGTCCACCCCTTTCCACAATTGCTTGGCTTTCATGGGGTCGCCGTTTTCTACATATTTAAACATCTCGGGCGAGAAACTCGGAATTCCCCTGAAATGCAGCATTTCGCCTTCGGTAAGCGTATCGCCAATTACAAAAGTTCCGGTATCGTGCAAGCCCACAATATCGCCCGGAAAAGCTTCGTCAACCACGTCTTTCTTATCGGCCATAAAGGCGGTGGGGCTCGAGAATTTTAGTTTTTTGCCCGAACGCACATGCAGGTAGTTGTTGCCCCGCAAAAACACGCCCGAGTTGATGCGCAAAAAGGCAATACGGTCGCGGTGTTTGGGGTCCATGTTGGCGTGTATTTTAAATATAAAACCTGTAAACACATCTTCATCAGGCTGCACTACCCTTTCTGCTGTTTTGGTTGGGCGCGGTGTGGGTGCAATATCTATAAAGCAATTGAGCAGCTCTTTAACCCCAAAATTGTTGATGGCACTGCCAAAAAACACCGGCGACAACTGACCCGACAGGTACTCTTCTTTATCAAATGGCTCGTAAACCCCGTTTATCAGTTCCACTTCGTCGCGCAATACTTGTGCTTGTTTGTAGAGCAGTTTGTCAACGGTTGGGTCGCTCAGGTCGGTTATTTCTACTTTGTTTGACTCTTTGCTGTTGGGTTCGTACAGCACAAGGTTGTTTTCGTATAGGTTATAAACCCCTTTAAAATCTTTGCCCATACCAATAGGCCAACTGAGCGGCCGCACATTGAGTCCGAGCTTTTCTTCTACTTCATCGAGCAGGTCAAAAGCATCTTTGCCCACGCGGTCCAATTTGTTGATAAATACAATAATCGGCGTATCGCGCATGCGGCACACCTGCACCAGTTTTTCGGTTTGCGGCTCCACCCCTTTGGCCACGTCAATTACCACTATCACACTGTCAACCGCAGTAAGCGTGCGGTAGGTATCTTCAGCAAAATCCTGGTGACCGGGTGTGTCCAGAATATTGATTTTCAAACCGTTGTAGTCAAACCCCATTACAGAAGTAGCCACTGAAATTCCCCTTTGTTTTTCAATTTCCATGAAATCGGAGGTGGCGGTTTTCTTTATTTTATTCGACTTTACCGCACCGGCCACCTGAATGGCACCACCAAAAAGCAGCAGTTTTTCAGTGAGGGTGGTTTTTCCAGCGTCGGGGTGTGCAATAATGGCAAAGGTGCGTCGGCGTGCTATTTCTGTTTGTAATGGCATCTGGTAGAAATTGGGGCGCAAAATTAACCGTTAGCCATTTTTTAACATGGCTATTGGCTCGGCTAAACCCTAATTTTGTAGTAATATTTGCAAATGATGAAACAACTTATCACTTTGATATTGTGCCCACTCATTCTTTTTTCGTGTAAAGAAAAAACACCGCCGCATGTGGTGGGGCATACCAACCTGGCCTGGGACAAAGCCGAAGTATTGAACGAGCGGGTGAGTCCGCCCAAATCAGTATATGCCACCGGGCAGCACGGCCTTGAAGTGGCCATACACTACAGTGCTCCCAGTGTGAAACACCGAACCATTTGGGACAGCCTGGTAATGCTTGACGAAGTGTGGCGAACCGGTGCCAACGAAGCCAACGTAATAGAATTCAGCCACGATGTGCATATAGGCGAAAAACACTTGAAAGCGGGCTCTTACAGCTTGTTTTCCATTCCAAAAGCCAATGGGTGGACGCTCATAATAAACTCAGTGGCCAACCAATGGGGCGCCTTTGAATACGATGCGAGTAAAGACGTGGCCAGGTTTGAATTGCCCAATATGGAAGTGCCTTTTACCGAGTTGTTGAGTTTCAACATCACCAAACTGGATGATGAAGGCCTGCGGGTGGCATTTGCCTGGGAAAAACGCGGTTTTGAATTTGACATTTACAAAGCCGGCGATATGGAAGAAGCCCCCATAGAATAAGTACGTGGCTCAGATGAAATTGGCCTGAGTATGCGGGTTCGTTTGTGGAATTAATAAAGCGGTGCCTGCAAAAAAGAGAGTGTTTGCTCGTAAAAAAGGGCCGGTTGTTCGGCATGCACCCAGTGGCCAGCCCCGGGAATGGCAACTATGCGCAGGTTGTCGTAAATGGCTTCAAAATCTTCTTCATCCTGGCTGTCGATATAATTTGATTGTGCGCCTTTGAGTACCAAAACCGGACGCTCAAAGTGGTTGCTAAGCTTCACATCACCAATTATTTCTTCGTAATGCGCCACCAATGCGGGCAGGTTCATTTTCCAGCCAAAACCATTGCCGGTTCGTTGCAGGTTTTTCAGTAGAAAAAGCCGTACCCCTTCTTCGTCAATTCGGGTTTGCAACCATGTTTCCGCTTCGCTTCGGCTGCTTATATCATCGATGGGCAAATCTTGCAGGGCATGGATAATTTCACTGTGTTTGGGGGCGTATCGTTTTGGGGCAATATCTACAACCACCATTCTTTCCACACGCTCAGGATACAAATCAGTGAAGGCCATAACGGTTTTTCCGCCCATTGAGTGGCCAATAATGTTTGCCGTGTATAGCTGATGTTCATCCATAAATTCCAGCAGGTCATTGGCCATCAATTCATACGACATTTCATTGCTGTGCGCCGATTTTCCGTGGTTGCGCAAATCGATGGTATAAACGGTATAATGTGCGGCAAACTGCCTGGCAAGGGTAGTCCAGTTGTCGAGCATACCAAACAATCCATGTAGAATAAGTAAGGTCTCTTCCCCTTCCCCGTACTTTTTAAAATTGAGTTTCATGCCGCGAAATGAATGAATATTTTCGGGAATTGAGGCATGGCTTTCCCTTGATTTAAACATAATAGCCGATAAATTGACCGAATTGGCAGGTAGGATAAATTGTTAAGAAAAATTTTGTAGTAATTATTTCATAAGTCGATATTTGACCGCAGAGTTTGTTCACAAATTCTGTTATCATAAGTCCCTAAACTAAACCCAAGCACTAAGCCCGATTCCCCGTCGGGCTTTCTTTTTGCCCCAGGTGAACCGCTCAGAAGAACCGCAGCCCGTATCAAATTTTGTCAGAATGAAGTGGAACCTCATCGAATGTAATGCGTGGCGGTACTCGCTTTTAATACCTTTGCCGGCGGTGAAATTATGTTGGATACCCTTGTAAATACCTACTGCGAAAGCAGTTTGTTGCACACTTCGCGTCTGCACAAAGTGAGCGGATTTTTCCCTGCCGGAACAGAGGTTTGGATGAAACGCGACGATGAATTGGGTTTTGGTATTGGCGGGGCAAAAACGCGCAAATACGCCTCTCTTATAGCGCATATTAAAAAAACCGGCTACGAAATGGTGGTGATTGAAGGTGGATTCAATTCAAACAACGTATTGGGGCTGGTTTCGCAATTGCAGAGTTTTGATATACCTTTTGTGGTAGCCACCCCTGCGCAGCACGGCCCTTTGATGGGCAATGCCCTTTATACCCAACAAATGCTAGCCGCCAACCTATGGGTAGAAATAGCCCAAACCAAGGGAATGCCCGCCAAATATTATGAAGAAAAACTGGCCTGCACCAAGCTTTTTGTAGTAAAGGAAGGCGCAGCACAAATAGAGTCGGTTCCCGGATTGCTGAGTCTTGCAGCTGAACTGGCCCAACAAATGGAAATGATGCCACAACTACCTGAATACCTATATATTGATGCCGGAACCGGAATAACCGCCATGGCTTTGCTCATGGGCTTGCAGTTGTTGCGTATTGAAACTAAAGTGGTTATCACTTTGATTGCGGGCAACGAGCGGGAATTCAACGCACTTTTTGAAAAAATTATCAACCGCTTCAACCGGCAATTCAATATGACAATCAGCATGGAGTCTATGAATTACAGTTTGGTTTTTCCACCCAGTGCCAAATCATTCGGAAGTGTAAACAGCACCATGGTTGGCGTGTGGAAAGACATAATTCAAGAGCTTAAAATGCCAATTGACCTGACCTATACCGCCAAACACTTTGCTGCAGTGCGCACACATATAGCAAGCCACAAGCCGCAGTTGGCCCTTGTGGTGAATTGCGGAAGCTGGTTGGCTGCCAGAAACCATCAACATCTGCTTGTATAAGATTGCTTTAAAATTCGATTAATCAACCACATAAACCAATAGGGATTTGTTATCGTACTTAAATTTGACCACGTTTTTTGACCCACATCATGAAGTCCTCTCACTATGAATAAATTATTACTTTTTGTACTGATTGCAATACTTGGCAGCGCGGGCATGCAAAAGGTGCAGGCAACGCACTTAATGGGTGGCGACCTTACCTACCGCCATTTGCACGACAGTACCTATGAACTCACTTTTTTGGTTTACAGAGATTGCAATTCAGGGCAGGCCGATATTGACCCATACATTGTGTATTGGGTGTATTACAAAAAGAACAAGAACATTTTTTTGAATAACCGCCGGGTAAACCTTTGGCACAACCAAAAAAACAAGGTAGAACCCGAAGCACCCAATTGTGTAACACCCAGCGGAATATGTATTGAAAGTGGGAAATACATTGACACCGTGGTACTGGGCTCGGCGCCTGATGGATACATAGTAACCTGGTACCGTCTGGAGCGCAACCACGATATTGCCAACTTGAAACGCTGTGTATCGAGTACCAACAACAGCTCTTGTACCACAGGCAGTTGCAACACAAGAAACCCTTATGGTATGGTGTGGACCGCTGAAATTCCACCAGCAAAATTCAAAAACTCATCACCGCAATTTCTCACTGTACCGGTTCCTTATTTCTGCAAAGGCATAACCAATAGTTTCAACCACGTGGTATATGACCCCGATGGCGATTCGCTGGTTTTTAAGATAGTCACACCGCTGTCGCCCGACAATTGTTTGCCGGCAGCCTCTTTTCCCAGCTCCACACAAGCGGCTCCATCCTATTCTGATGTTTACCAAAATGTTACCTATCAATCGGGCTACTCGGCAAGCAAACCTTTTGGTAGTTCTAGTTCGGCTATAAGCATCAACTCCACCACGGGCGAGATGAAAGCCAACCCATCTTCATCGGGCGCCTATGTGATTGCGGTAAAAATTGAAGAATACCGCGTGGATCCGGTGACCAAAAAAACCACCTATCTGGGCTCCATCAGGCGCGATTTGCAGTTTATTGCGGGTACATGCCCCAACATAAGCAACAACCCACCCTACTTTACCAAAGCCGGCAGCTCTACCATGATTGTAAAACCTTACGACACGCTGAAATTTGATATAGCCGCAGCTGATAACACCGATACTATTTATATGAAAGCCACCGGAAGCATTTTTGGCACCGGTAGTATAAAAGCACCTTATGCATCGTTTCCGGCAACTAAAGGCTACAAAAGTGTGAGTCAACAATTTGTATGGGTGCCTACTTGCGACCACATTACCTACACCACACCACATATTTTCACTATCAACCTGGCAGATGAAGGTTGCAACCAAGTGCAGCGTACCTATTCTATTTATGTGAAAGGCCGCGACTTATACACCCCGCCCAACATTAGCTGTATAAAACCCCTGAGCAACAGCGTGATAAAAATTAATTGGGACACCTTGAAAAATGTGGCTTATGCCAATGGATTCCATGTGTACAGGGTAAATCCTGACGGCACGCGGCAAAAAATAAGAAGCTTTAAAGACTCTACCAAGCTGGGCATGAGCGACTCTACCATGAGCAATGCGCTGAGCAAACAATACCGCTACTACCTGAAAATAGAAAACTCATGCGGGCTTGAAGGCTATGCTTCTGATAGTTTGAGCACCGTGGTATTAGATTATCAGGAAGTGAACGACAAAACCCTGAAATTTTCGTGGAATGCCTACAAACAAGGCCCTATAAAATACTTGTTGCAGAAAAAGGAAAACGGCACATTTACCACCGTAGCGGGTACTGCAAATCTCAGCCTTACCTACCGTTCCTGTGTGCTCAATACCGACTTCAGGATCATAGCAGTTGACACAAGCAGCAATCCTTTGTATTGCGATTACACTTCAAATACCGTAACGTCAACCACGGTGGACAACACACCACCCACTGGTGCACCAGAATTGCTCAATGTAAGCATTACCAACTGGAACAGCACCAAAGTTGAGTTTAAGAAAAGCAGCAATACCGAAGTAACCCAATATGGAATTTACCGCGCGGTTAACGGTGGTTCCTTCAGCAGTGTGGGAACCATAAAAACCACCGCCACGCAAAATATTTACCACGATAAAAAAAGCCTTACCAACAACAACAAGCACTATTGCTACAAAGTATTGGCGCAAGATTCCTGCGGCAATGCCGGCGACTTTTCATCGGTGCATTGTCCGGTAAATCTGAAAACCTATGCCGGACAACGAGCGGGCAAGCTGCGGTGGAACCAATACCGTGGCTACAGTATTGACAGCCAGTTTGTGCAGCGATACGATACCATAAACAACAAATGGGTAACCATAGCCTCGCTGGGCAACGGCGACTCGAGCTACCTTGACAATAGCGACGTGCTTTGCGGCCTGAGCTACTCCTACCGACTGAAAACCAAGGAAAAAACCACCGGAAACATCCATTACAGCTATTCCGATTCGTCGGTAGTAAGGGCCAAAGACACCATTGCTGCACCGGCAATCGACATTTTGTACACGTCGAACATAGGCGATACCACCACTGAAATATCCTTTATAAAATCACCGGCAGGCGATGTGAAAGACTACCTGATAATAGCCCTTGAATACAACGGTTCATCGCTGCAAAACACCAACATAACCACCCTGAGTGATCCGAAAAAAGACACCATAACCCTACCCATTACCACCAAAAATACCGCCACAAGAAGTTATTGTATTGGGGTAATTGCCGTGGATAGTTGCGGACAAAACTTCTCGCCCAATGCTGAATTGCATTGCCCCGTTTTTCTGCAAGGAACCGCCCTAAACTTGGCAGACCGCTTGAACTGGACATTCTATGAAGGTTTTGCTGTGGACAGCTATTATGTAGAAGTGAAGAAAAATGGTGTGTGGAGCAAACTGAACCAACTGAACCGCTCCACCAAAACGATTGGCTACAACAGCCTGCCCTGCAACCAACCGTATGAATACCGCATAAGAACCAAAGAAAAAGGCTCAAAACTAAGCGTGTATTCAAATGCCGTAACAGTGACACCTTTTGACACCATTAAACCCAAGGCGCCAAAAGTGAACTTTACCACCGTGCAAAGCGATACTGCCATACAATTGGAGTGGCAGCAATCGAGCTCGGGCGATGTGGTGAAATACGATATTTACTATGCCCTGAACAATGGAAGCCTGAGCCTGCTGAAAACGATAAACAAAGGCACAGCGGCAAAAGAAACCTTTGTGCACCACCCCATTACCGCCAAAAACGATACCTTCTCCTACCGCATCATAGCCATTGACTCTTGCTCGGTAAACAACCGCTCGGTAAACAACATTTTGCAGCGGACCGTGCAATTGAAAGGCGAAGGAGCCAATCAGGAAAACCATTTGTGGTGGTCGGCTTACGAAGGTTTCAAGGTGAAAGAATACCAAGTGGAAACCTTTGACAAAGTGCAGGCCGACTTTGTGCAGCTAACTACGGTAACACCGGCAACCACAAGCTACATCCACCAAAATCTGTATTGCTTTGATACCATAATATACCGCATAAAAGCAGTGGATGCTAACAGCAGGTTTATTGCCTACTCCGATACCATCAAACTGAAACCTTTTGATACCATCAGCCCTATTCCGCCGGTAGTGAGGTATGTATCTACAACCGGAACCAACAAAGTAGAAATAGCCTGGAACAAAAGCGCCTCCGACGATGCCCACAAATACATCATATTCCGTCGCGGGCCCAAAACCAAATTCAAAGCGCTTGACACCCTGCTCAACAAATTGATTTATACCGACAATGTAACAACAGATTCGGTGTATGAATATGCACTCATAGCCATTGATTCATGTACCGAAAACGAAAGTTATTACAAATCGAATCCGGCACCACTTATTATCATGCAAAGCCAAACCGTGGGTTGCAACGGAAAATTGCTGCTGAGCTGGAATGCCTATAATGCATTTGAAAAAGGACTGAACCGCTATGAATTGTACCGAAGTGTAGATGGCAAACCCGAGAAGCTCTTGGGCAACCTGAGCAACACCACTTTGAGTTTTACCGACAATGTAAGCCAATACCATAACTATACTTACCGCGTAAAAGCTGTAGAAAACAACGGTGGCGATGTGGCTTATTCACCGGTTTTTGCGCCAAGCATTTACCAAACACATCCACCCCGCATTTATACAGCTTCGATAACTGAAACAGACGTAAGTAATGGCGAAGTATCGCTCTATTGGCAAAAACAGCAAGGTGAACGCTTTGTAGCCTATAGCCAACTGTATTACCGCGCCGACAACCAAGCCAACTACAGCTTGTTGAAAGACAAAATATCACTGACTGATTCAACTTTTACCCAAACCGGGCTCAATACCAAATCACTTACCCACCATTATTTTCTGGTAAACATAGACTCGTGCGGAACCACTTCTGATACGCTTTCTATACACAAAACCATGGATATGAGCTTTGGTTATGGCCAATTGCAGCACAACCTGAGCTGGACAAACTACGAAGGTTTTGGCGTGCAGCGCTATATTTTGCAACAGCTCATAGGCGGTGTGTTTACCGATGTAGATACCATCAGCGCGGCAAAAAACACGTTCACACGCTTTCCTGCCCCTTGCAATACGGTTATTACCTATCGCATTGCAGCCGAAGACAACCTCGCTCATCAAGCCTATTCAGATACCACTTCAGGTGTGGCCATTGACCTGCAAGCCACCGACAAACCAACCATTAGAAACATTACTGTAATAGACAACCAATACATCAAGCTCGATTTTACGGGTGTTGACTCTATGGACACTTACGGTTTTGCCATTCAGAAATCGAAAAACGGACTGGCTTACCTAACCGACGGCATCGTATTGTTTGCCTACAAAAAACAAAACTCTACTTATTTAGACACCGTAAATTTGGCTACCAACTACTTCTCTTACAAAGTAGTAGCACTCGACTCCTGCCTTAATGCCAATCCGTCGGATAATTTCAAACCCGTGCACCTGACCGGAACACCCGGCAATTTTGAAAACCACCTGGTGTGGCGCCCCTTTGTTGGCTATGCCATTGACAGCTATCAGGTAGAATACAACAACAATGGCAATTGGATGCGAGCTGGCGCTGTGGCCGGCGGCGATACCACATTTACCCACCAAAATGTAGGCTGCAACCAACAAGTGAATTACCGCATTACAGCAACCGAAAAATCAGGAATTCGCTCAACTACATCGAACTGGGTGAGCCTTACTCCGTTTGACACCATTACACCACCTGCACCCGACTTTTACGCTGCATCGGTGGTAAACAGCAAAACACTGGAACTGCGGTGGAACTACGACAAAAACAGCGATGTGAAATACTACCGTGTATATGAAGTGGACGGCAGCGGCAACAGAACATTTCTTGACACGGTCATCCGCCAATCGACTTACCGAACCGCTGTAGGCAATGCCCGCGACAGCATTTACACTTATGCTATTGAGGCTATTGACTCGTGCAATGCCAGCCATATTTCGCCTTTTAGCGGTGATGCAAGCAATTTTATTTTCAACTACAAGCGCGACACCTGCGATCCGACCACCTATCTCAACTGGACAGAACCCAAAGGATTGCAAAACGCTGTTGACATGTATTTTATCAATAGAAGTATAGACGGCAAACCCTGGAAAGTAATTGACACCGTAATGTCGCCTTTTGTAACCTATGCTGACAGCAACGTGCAGAGCAATGAGCACTACGCCTACCGCATTACAGCCTACAACAGCAACATAAAACAACGTTCAGAAACCGATACGCAAGCCTTTAGGCAACACATAAGGCCACTGCCCGGAGCTCCGATGATGGTAAATGCCACCGTAACAAAAACCGGTGAAACCAATGGTGAAGTGATGCTGACATGGAACAAGGTGGACCGCACAGAAGAGAAATATTTTACCGGCTACAACCTCTACTGGCGCGATACGCTGAACAAAGCCTACACCCTCATAGCACAACAAAGCAATAGAAACGATACCACATTTGCCTACACCACCAATACTACAAACAAATATGGCTATTACCGACTTACGGTGACCAATACCTGCGGCAGCGATGGCGATACCAGTATGTTGCATGCGCCGATACAACTACAAGTTGAAAATTTGAACCTGCAATCTGATTTGTCGTGGTCGCAATATTATGGATTCAACGTTTCCAACTACAACATTTACAGCAATGTAGCAGGCGCGGGCTTCACCAAAATCGGCACCGTTCCGGGCACACAGTTCCACTTTAAAGATTCTACGGTGGGCTGCGGCGAATCCATAGATTTTTATGTGGAAGCGGTCTCGCCATTTGGCATCAGCAGCCAATCAGATATTGAAAACGTAATAGGTTTTGACACCACCTTGCCGAAAGCTACCACCATTCAATATGTTACTTTTAAGAACAAAAACCAAATTGAACTCAACTGGAATGCAAGTGCTTCGAAAGACGCCAAATACTACACCATAAGCTACAAAGCCTACAACGACAATGTGTGGGATACCTTGGTAGAAAACGTGACCGGACTGAGCTACACCGACAATACCCTTGGCGCACCTGTGCGCAATACCTGGGAATTTAGAATAACGGTAACCGACTCATGCGGAAACGCGCAGCCCAAACCCTCTCCTGTGCACCGCCCCGTGGCACTTGATGCCCTGCGCAATGGCTCGCAAATAGACCTGACCTGGATGAACTACCGAGGCTGGAACGTGAAGGATTTTGAAATTTACCGCGACAACAACCTGATAAAAACCCTGAAGGTGGGCAAGACACGTAGCGACAGTATTTTCAACTTTCAAGACACAAATATTGGCTGCGACACCACCATATATGAGTACTATATAAATGCCATAAGCAAAGATTTGAGTTACTCAAGCACTTCAAATTCCGATACGGCAATGGGCATAGACCGCGGCCGGCCCGATCCGGTTTATCTGAGCTCGGCGTCGGTACTTAGCCACAACCTGGGTGTGCGCTTAAAATGGAACAAGAGCCTCAACTACGACGCCAGAACCTACAACATCATGCGCAAGAAATTCAACGAAACAGATTACAGTCTTGTGAAAAAATCTGAGGTAGCCAATACCAGCGATGTGGACTCTACCAATCTCGACAATTTCTCCAACTACTGTTACCAAATAGCGGTTGAAGACAATTGTGACAACATTGGACCCGCAAGTAACGAAGCATGCATCCTATCGTTGTACGGCGGAAACCTGAAAGGAGCCAATTCAATAAAATGGAACGAATATGTAAATTGGCAAGACAGTGTAGATCACTATGAAATTTACCGATCTACCGACTCTTCAGGCTTTGAGTTTGTGGCCAATATCGATTCTCGATTTACCGCATTTGTAGATACAGGACTCAATGATTCATTTATGACTTATTGCTACCGCGTAAAGGCCATGGAGCAAAAAGGCGGAGAAAATGCAGTGGCCTGGTCAACCACCATTTGTATTACCCAAGAACCGCTAATTTACATTCCAACTGCATTTACACCCGATATGAGCAAAGGACTCAACGATGCGTTCGGACCAAAAGGTGCCTTTATTCCCAACATTTATACCATGCGTATATACAACCGCTGGGGGCAGGTACTTTATGAAACCAACCGCGGAGTGCCTTGGGATGGACGCACAGTAAATCAGGAGTTTGTTCCACTGGGTGTGTACTTATATTATATAGAACTTACCACCACCAATGGCGAAACCTATACAAAAACCGGAAGTGTAATGGTGCTGCGGTAATAGCTTTGCAACATGAAATTGAAATTATCTATACTTGCCCTTGTGTTGGCGCTGAGCACAGCCAATGCCTTTGCACAGCACGGTGCGTATGAAATAAAACCTGCCAACCCCAAAGATGTAGAAAGCATTGAAGCCATAATAAATGCCTTGTACGAAGTAATATCGGGCGAAGCCAACGAAGAACGCGATTGGACTCGTTTCAAAAGCCTGTGGCATCCGGAAGCCAAACTGGTAATGGTAACGCCATCAAACGACTCAACTGCCGAAGAAATATCAATGGATTGTGATGAATTTATCAAACTCTCGTCAAACCACGGCAAAATAAGCTCGTTCTACGAAGTGGAAACTTTTACAAAAACAGATATGGTGGGACATATAGCGCAGGTTTTAAGCACCTATGTCATCAAAAGTTCGCCCGACCAAAAAGGCTATCAAGTACGCGGTGTCAATTTGTTTCAGCTATTTTTTGATGGCAAACGCTGGTGGATACTCAACTGCACCTGGGAAAACGAAGTGCAGGGAATGAAAATTCCGGCGCAGTACCTGGGCAACTGATTCAATTGGCTTGTGCAAGGTGTATTTTGTGCAACACGCCCATGAGTTCGTCACCAAAGTCAACCATCTTTTTGATGTTTTCTACACTCGCCAGCCTGAAGTACTGAAACAGCATGAGTGACTTGCCGGCACTCTCCAGGTGGTAGATTTCGTGGTTGAGAAAAAAATCGCGCAGCTCTTCGGTAAACCAGCTTTCTATAGCCGGCTTGTTGTCGCCATGTAGCAAAAATGATTTTGAAAAAAGGTCGTTTCTGTCAAAGTCAATATCATTGAAACCGGCAAGGGCCAGCACCTTATCAGTAAAATGTTCTTTTTCAAGCGAAAAAGTGGGGAGTTCGAAAGGGAGTTCAATTAAATGCACCGTGGTGTGAAACACCTCTTTGGCAACCAAGGCGCCTTCGTCAAAAGTAATATCGCTAATTCGCCAGGTGAGCCCAAGGTTTTGGTAGGTTCCGGTAATAATGTTTTTTTCAAACTCAACCGGACGGGCTGCAAAAAAATTATAGCGGTCAAACTGTGTGGTATGCCAGTTGAGTTCGGGCTGAAACTGCCAATTGTTTTCTTGTGCGTAAAGTTGCAAATGTTGTTGCCTTCGCGACAAACGCCTTTTCTTGGGCAAATTTACATGCAGCGAAAAAGGATGTGTGCTTGAGGTGGTATGCACATCGAGCCCCACCAATTCCATATTGCCGCCCAACCTGTTGTATTCTTTGCTGTGCTTGTGGGCATACTCCAAAACGGTATGGTCAACCAACCTGGCTGACGAAAATTCTAATAAAATGTGTTTACCACCGGGTACGGCTTCTATCAGTTTTTTTATTTTGAGTATGTTAAAGAAGTTGGCAATTCCTTTTAGTTTTATAATAATGTCTTCATTTTCATGTATCACCCTGATTCCAGGCCTTAGCAAATAGCGAAAAAACAACTTGACAGACATACCTGACTTAAGGCTGTGAATAAGCAATGTGAGGCCAATACCCAAGGCAATACCGCTAACCAAGCCATAGCTGAGTATGGCAAACATGGTTCCTAATAATATAATAAACTGCTCGCCACCACGCAGGTACGAATCTTTAAATACTTTTGGCGAAACCAATTTGAAACTTGTGTGAATAAGTATGGCAGACAAGGCAGCAAGTGGTACAAACTCTATATAGCGGCCAAAGAAAAAAACGAAAGCAAAAACAAAAAGCCCTTGGTAAAACGAAGCCCAAACCGTGCGTGCCCCTTGGTTAATATTCACCGTGCTGGGCGCAATAACCGCAATAACCGGCAAGCCACCAACCAAACCTGAAACCATAGTAGCGAGCCCCGAACAAATTAATTCCCTGTTCATACCGGCCTTTCTTTTGTAGGGGTCAAGACTTTCTACCGCCTTGGCCGAGGCCAGGTGTTCTATTACAGAAACCAAACCAACCAAAAGCACAAAAAACCAAAACATTGGATTGCCAATCTGCGAGAAATCAGGGAAAATGACATCTGCAATGATATTTTCAGGCAGGTTTATCAATAAATCGGGGCCAAGATGTATACTGCGGCCCAGCATGTGCAACTCGCGATTTTGGGTTAGGTTAAACATAAAAACCATAGGTACCGACAACAACATAACCCAAACGGGAGGCGGAAGTATTTTGAGAATTCTGAGTTTTAAGCGCGGCAGCAAAAGCATAATAACCAGCGAATTGACTGTGATAATGGTAACCACCGGATTGATGTGGCTGATATAATAGCCGAGGTTTGAAATAATTTCCAAGGTGTGTTTAAAGGGTGACTTTTCACCCAAAAAACCAATATCGAGCTGCTTGGCAAAAATGATAACACCAATGGCCGCCAGCATTCCACGCACCACAGAAGTAGGAAAAAAATCCGCCAGTTTGCCCATTTTGAAAATACCTAACAATAACAGAACCGCACCGGCGCATATATAAATAGGTAAAACCAGTTTAAAAGTTTCAATAATATTTCCTGTATCAAAATATTCCATTGCCCCCAGGGTAACTACAATGAGACCGGCGGCAGGCCCTTTAACAGCCACCTGCGAACCCGAAAACAAGGAGAACAACAAACCACTAACCACCACGGCTACTATGCCCGATGACAGTGGCACACCGGAGGCCAGGGCCTTGCCCAAACAAAGTGGCAAAGCCACCAAGGCTACGCTCAAACCCGCCGACAAATCGTAGCGGATATTCGCCGAACTTCCCTTTCCCCAGGGAGTGGGTATGTGATTTTGGATAAACATTAGCTGAAGATGCCTCATCAGAGGCTGAATCCTTAATTGTAAAAGATAAATATAGATTATTTTTCCGTTAACCAACCGCACTTTCGGCGAATTAATTTTTTTATCCACAAGTGAAGAGCATTTCTCACTCCAACTAAAAAACTGCGTTTATTGGCTAAAAAAGGCTATTTTAATTCGACGAAAAACCGCTCCACTGCATTGTTTCGGCCCATATTGCTTCTTTCATGCAAGCATGTCGCATTCAACTACCTTCTGTTTTTCAGCAACTTAAATGCGATTTTATTTGGTTGTTTCAAACATTGGGATATATTTGCCTTCAAATACAACGGCGTTAAAGTGAGATCTTTATTTTTTTTCGTAGGCATTCTGCTGGCTCTAGGTTTTTCATTCGTATTGGTGGGTTTCTGTGCCCCTGTCGAACAAAGTTCAGAATTGTCTAAAGAGTTTAATTGCTCCAAAACAGAATTGTGGGAACGCATCACGAATGTGGATTTATTCCCGCAAATGAAAGATGAAGTACATCGGGTAGAAATGATTGACCCCGACGGTACCAAATGGATTGAGTACTCCAAAGTGGGTACCCAAACCGTAATGGAAATTATTGAGAAGGTTGACGGTGAAAAGCTCGTCTTAAAAATTACCGACCCCGAACTCAATATTGAAAAGAAACGTGTGTACACGCTTTTTGGTAATGACGAAAACAGTGTGTTGTCCATCAAAGAATTTACGCGGGTAGAAAAATTGCTTCTGCGCAGCACATTGGCCATATCGGGCAACAAACAAGGAATTAAAAAAGAACTCTACAACCTGGAACAATATGTAAGTTTGTAAGCACCAAAAAGGTGTTTATGCGCAACTTACTTATTTATTCCTGCCTATTATTTATTTCTGCCGCCTGCGGAAATTCTTCTACCAAAAAATCAACTGAAACGCCCGATACCCTGCAAAACAGCCTTGCAGAAGAAGCTGAAGCCAGCCCAAATTCCACCAAAAACAGCACCGAAAACAAAGCCGACAAAGAGCTGATAACTGATGAAGCCGAAGTGGTACCCGCCCACTCAACCGACAAAGCACGTGGCTTAAAAACACTCCACAGTCTTAGATTCAAATTTGCCATTGATATTCCCCAAAGCTGGAAAGGCATAGACAAAAGCGGCAATGGCGATGGGTTTATTATAGAAATTCCCGACAGCAAAGCCGAAGTAAGCGTTTATGGCGAAGAAATAAGCAGCGACCTGCTCTCTATTTACAAAGACCTTTGCGACGAAAGCCTCGATTATACCTTTGCCAATGGCAGCAATGGCAGTTTGTGCAAAAGCGGCAATGAAGCTACTTATTCTCAAATTGCCAAAGACGTAATGATAAGCATTGACATTAAAGACCAAACCGCCGTGGAGCCAAAATACCGCGAGCAATTGGATCAAGTGGTTAAGAGTCTTCGCTTCTATTACGGCGAAACCGAAGAAATAGAAAGTTGAGTTAAAAGGTCAAGTTTCAGGGCAACTCAAAAAAAATCAAGTGGTTTTGGCCAACTCTACCAAACCTACGAGCTTTTTAATGGCCTGCTGAATACCTTCATTCACCATTAAAATAGTGGCGTCCATCATGTAGCAAGGGCTGCTCACTATCAGGTTTTTGGTGTCAACCACCGCTTCGTAAGCTTCGGCCATTTGTGCATCGGCTCCAAGTGCATTCATTCCATTGCTTATATCAGAAATGTCGTATGGCGAACTGGAATTTACGCTTCCTACGGTCAATTTTTCACTTGCGCCTTTTTCGGCCAATGCTTTGGCTACAACAGTAGGCCCCATGCACATAGCCGCAATGGGTTTTTTGGCGTCAAAACATTTCACGATTAAATCTTTTACCTGCGGATTGATTTCGCCTTTGTGGCCGGCAAAAGCCCACTTCGAAAGATTTTTGGCCGCACCAAATCCGCCGGGAATAGCAAGGGCATCAATGCTGTTGCTATCAAAATTATCAAGCGATTGGATCTCGCCGCGAGCTATTCTGGCCGATTCTATCAGCACGTTGCGCTCTTCATTCATTTCCTTACCGTTCAGGTGGTTAACCACGTGGTGTTGCTTTACATCGAGTGCTATGCATACAGCCTGCGCACCTTGTTGTTCAATGGCCAAAAGAGTTAAAACTGCCTCATGAATTTCTGAACCATCATACACACCACAACCCGAAAGCAACACGCCTATTTTAAGCTTATTTGACATACCTTTACACTTTTAATTTTCAGTTGAAAAAGGCCAAATTTAGTATAAAACAAAGCAAAAGCATCGATATGTCAGAGCAAATGAGAAGCGTAAAGCAATGGCTCCCCCTGTTTTTAATTTTATTATCAATTGGTCAATGGCAAAGCGCGCAGGCCCAATATTTTGATTTTGAACAATTCAGTGGAAAAGCTTCAGACAAGGCATTTCCGCCCAGCTTGTATGGCAATGAAAATGCGACCATAAAAACCATGTATTTTGGCAAGGGCGATACCTTGTGGATAGGCACTTACAAAGATGGTTTGCTCAAATGGTGGCAAGAAGATGGCACAAGCTTTTGGTGGCAAATCAACGAGCTTGAAGGCAATGAAGTTTACCACTTTGCCGAGTTGGAAGCACCGGTTTCTTTTTTTACTGACTATAATAGTTTTACCAAAAGCTATGGTGGCCTGTACCGCCTCAACAGCCGCTATGTAATGAAGGTACCTAAACTTGAACCGGTAGCAGTGATGGGCCCCGATAGCAGTTATCCTTTTTTGCCCCGCGTTAATGGTATTCACACCCAAGGCGACTCGCTTGTGCTGCTCGCTACCGACAGTGGTTTGGTAATGTTTGACGGCTATGGCAAATGGCGCCGACGCAACAAAGGCAACATCACCAACATTACCGAATGGAAGATAGAACATGTTACAAGCACTTCAACCGGAGGTATTTATTTATCGAGCGGAAATAATATTTACAGGAAAATTGGCAACAATTGGCAACATTTTGACCTGGGTGAAGCTCCGGCCAAATTGAAAAATACAAGCATAAAAAGACTGCGCACAGGTCCCAACGACACTATTTGGGCCATTACCGGCAAGGGAATAGCCAAAATTCACGGCGACACCATTATAGTTTTGCCAAACGACAAAATAAAACCCATATTAAATGAAGTAAAAGATGTGGTGTTTGACAATAGCGGCTATCCTTGGATGATTTTTGAGCTGAATGGCGGCTTGCGCTACCTGAGCAATGAAAACGGTGAAATGGTTTGGCATCAGGTAAACTCTACCAACTCACCGCTGCCCGACGAGCTATCTGCCATTGCCAAAGATGGCGCGGGCCATATATGGCTTGGCACCGACAACAGTGGTTTGTTCAAATTTTTGTCATACACCCCGGGCGGTATTGTACCGACTGCTGAGTTGCCTATTAAAATCAGTCAAAGCTATCATGCAGTGGCTATTAGCTGCACCGAATCCCAAACAATTGAATTGGCCATCTATACCATTTCGGGCAAACAAATTATAAACACCCACTTCAGCGGGTATTTTGCTACAGAACTGCCTGCCGGAACCTATTTGGTAAAAGCCGAAAGCAGTGATGGAAGCGCTTCGAAAGTCCGGAAATTCGTTATCTACTAGCCACCAAATCGTTGGGTTCTATGCCCACGGGTATTAGTTTTTTGTATTGTTCAAAGCGGTTAATTATCTCGCTCACATATTTTACAGGTTCCGCCCCACGACAATAACCATGTTTTACCACATTGTCGCTGTAAAAGCGCCGTTGGTTTTTATTGAGCAAAAAATACGATACTATTTTCCAATTGAATTTATCATTATAATACTTTGCCGCAAGGCGCTGTGCATCAACCACGTGCCCAATACCGGCATTGTAAGAGGCGAGCACAAAGGGCAATCGAGTGGCAGAGTCGGGTATTTCGCGCAGCCAGAATTTATTGAGGTAGTTGAGGTAGTTTATACCCACCACAATACTTTGTTCGGCGGTCATTATAGAATCTCCACCAAATCGTCTAGCGGTTTCGGGCAGGAGTTGCATTAGCCCGCGCGCACCCGCCCACGATTCCAACTCGTTGTTGAATTTTGATTCTTGATAGGCAACTGAGGCAATGAGGCGCCAATCCCAACCCGCCTCGGTGGCATGTTTTTTAAACGCTTCGTCATAGATAGAAATTCTACCTCCGTATTGCGAATGAAACCCGCTGGCCGAACGAAGCAGATAGGCTTTTTGATTTTTGTAGTATTTCATTACCAAATGGTTGTAGTCGCGTTTTTTTCTTGCGGCTACAATCCAGTCATTGAGCATGGTTTTTAGTTCAGGTGAATTTTGGCGCACCGCCCAGGCCAGTTGTTGTGGAAAACTAATGGGCGTGCCCACATCGAGATTGGCGTAGTAAGTGGCATTCAATTGGGCAATATGTTCGTCGGCCACGGTATAGTCAATGTCGCCCACCGCCACACGCCTTATCAATTCTTCGGTTTCCACATCGCCGCTTACAGTTACAATATGTATATCGCCGCCTATTTCGTCGCTCAGGTTTTGCAGGCGGCTGTAGTATGAGGAATTTTTGCGAACGTAAACTTCCTTTCCAATCAAACTTAGCTGACTTCTAAGCAGTTGACGTCTGATGGCGTCCCATGTCATGGTTTCCCAACCTGCCGGTTTTCGTTGAACCAATACCTGCCTTGTGGTCATTAAATAGTCGGTAAAAGCCACCTCCTTTGCGCGCTCTTTGGTAACTGTAAGGCCTGCCGCCACTATATCGCCCTTGCCTTCGTTGAGCAAATCAAACACGTCATTCAAATCGTCGGGAATTACCACTTCCAATTCAAGGTTGTTTTCGCGGGCAAACAATTCGAGCAGCTCAAACTCAAAACCCATAGGCCTGCCACGGTAAATAAAGTAGCTCGATGAACTGTTTCCCATAAGCACGGTAAGCTTTCCATCTTTGGTTATTTCATCTAAATCGCGGTGAACCGGGTTTACCGGCGTTTCGAGTTGACTTGCCTGATGGGTAGAAGATCGGCCACAGGATACCAACAGCAAAAAGGCTGAATATAGAA
Organism: bacterium; assembly: GCA_016124515.1. Lineage (GTDB taxonomy): Bacteria > Bacteroidota > Bacteroidia > CAILMK01 > JACPUW01 > JACPUW01. Next base: position 16,833 of record WGNN01000013.1, on the reverse strand, counting down.
GAACAGTGGCGGTTTTTGTACCAAAAATTGACCTCTTATACTTTAAATCTCTTGCCATTTGAAAGAGTAAGATGCCATTTATATTTTGTTTTATCAATAGGTTTTGCAATAATTTTATGAACAAAGGCCGGGCACTTGACAAAAAACAAGCCAAAAAAACAGGTTAACACACACATTAACCGTTCTTACGATTTATTGGGCTGCCCACACCTATTCTTTTACATTTGGGCCACAATTTAAAATTACCATGAGTCAATACGACAGTACGAGAATACGTGTTACTGACCTTGCTTTGGGTTTTTTGTTTGACTATGATTTGCAAACCTGGGAGGTAACCGAAGAATACGAATACGACTGGGGCAATAGTTTTTACACCAAGGAATACAAGATAGACAGCGGAAACGAAACCGCCTTTCTGAGCGTGGAAGTGGACGATGAGGTGGAAATTTCGATTTGGCGCAAAGTGAATGTGCTTGGAATAGACCGCAATTTGCCAAGCTTTATCATGCAACACGATGAGCCACCGCGCGAAGTTTCGTTGGGTGGCGTAACTTATGCAAGGCAAGAAGAAGCCCTGGGCTATTGGCGCAATACGCGCAGCTCAAACTGGCAAAAATTCATAAACTGGGACTACAAAGACCACAGTGGTCAAAAATTGCTGAGCATAGAGCGCTGGGACGAAGAAGAATTTGAAGCCGCAACCGGCAAGGTGCTGCGCGAGTTTGAAATATCAAACATATTGCCCCGCGATGGACAACCCAAACGCGCCCCGCGCGACTACGACGAAAGGAAAAAGAAAAGCCGCAACTTTATGTGGCTGTTGCTCATAGGTTTGGTATTTGTGTTTTTTGGCCTGGCCCGCTGCGGAAACAGCCAAAGCGCTTACCACAAAAAACCGGTTGACGAACTCACGCAGCAATTGATGCCCAACGAGAGTTTCTCCATCATACTATATGATATGGATGTGAATGAAAGCGGTTGGTCTTACGAATACCTGCACAAATACCTTGTGGTATCATCTGCCACGGCGGATGCGGAACCCACCTCTACCTACACCGATTGGCTGGAAGTGAGCGAAGACTATTTCAAGGAAAATGAAAATAACCTGGGAATGGAATTGGTATCGAAGAAAGATGGAAAAATAAACAAAACCGTGTCGCCGCCGGGCTGGGGTGCTTATGTGGGCAATGAGCAATACGGCGAGTGGAAAACCAACGAGCGCGGCGAATCCTTCTGGTCGTTTTATGGCAAATACATGTTTTTTTCGAGCATTTTCGATTTGGCCACGCGGCCTGTTTACCGCAGCTATTACGGCAGCTATTACAACGACTATTATGGCCGAAGGTCTTACTACGGCCCATCAATGGGCGGTGGCTACTACTACGGAACCAACAGCAGCTACACCAAGCAACGCCGCCCCGATTTTTATACAAGAAGGCAACAAAAAAATAATTTTTCAACCCAACGCAGATCACGTTCAAGTTCGCGCTACAGAGGCGGTAGTTATAGATCGAGAGGTGGTGGATTTGGTAAATAAAATAAGCAATGAATTTAATAGACGCATTAAATACCGCAACCTACCTGGCAGAAGCCTTTCTTTTGTTTTTGGCAGGCAAAGCGGCTTACAAACTCATTAATCCGCAAATAAAAATAGGCCACACACTGGTTGAAGACGATAATACGGCATTTGCCATTTCAATGGTGGGTTATTATGCAGGTATTATTACAGCCATTAGCGGTAGCATAATAGGCCCCTCGCACGGCATGCTCAACGATATCATTGACATTGGCATTTACGGCTTGTTGGCAATTATCTTGCTCAATTTGTCGGCTATCATCAACGACAAACTTATTTTCAACCGATTTGCCATGAAAAAAGAAATAATAACCGACCGAAATATAGGGGCGGGAGTTATTGAAGCAGCCAACTATTTGGCTACCGGCATTATTGTTTATGGTGCCATTATTGGCGAATATGGCGGCATACTTTCAGCAGTGTTTTACTGGCTGGCCGGCCAACTACTTTTTATGATAGCCGCCTGGGTTTACAATTTTATTACCCCCTACAATATTCACGACCAAATAGAAAAAGATAATGTAGCTGTGGGTGTGGGCTTTGCAGGTGCACTGGTAGCGGTGGCCATTTTGGTAGAAACCGGCCTTGCCAATGACGAAGGTGGTTGGCAAACACAAGCACTAAATGTATTGATTGACTGCACGATTGGATTTATTTTTCTTCCCATAGCACGTTTTCTCACCGATAAAATATTGCTGCCCGGAAGAAACCTCACCGACGAGATTGTGAATCAGGAACAGCCCAATGTGGGTGCTGCACTTATTGAAGCATTTGCCTACATTGGCGGCGCGGTGCTTATCAGCTGGACCCTTTAGGCATTTATTTTTATGCTAAAACTGAGCAATAGCGGCGTACTTAAATTATCCATTTTTGTAACCGGCATTTCGGGCATTGTAGCTGAGTATGTGCTGGCTACCATGGCCACGTATTTCCTTGGCAACCAACTCATTCAGTGGACATTGATTATATCTGTCATGCTGTTTTCAATGGGTGTGGGCAGCCGCCTCAGCCGCAGGTTTGAAAAACACCTGATAGCCACTTTTATCATTACCGAAGTTGTATTGAGTCTACTGGTGGGTTTATCGGCCATCGCTGTGTATTCCTTGGCCGCCCTCTCCTATTATGAGGGTTTGCTTATTTATGTCCTTTCCATTGCAATTGGATTGCTCATAGGGCTCGAAATTCCTTTGGTAACCCGCATCAACAACAGCTACCAAAATCTCAAAACCAATATATCTTCCATTCTTGAAAAAGATTATTATGGTTCGCTGCTTGGAGGCGTTTTTTTCGCATTCATTGGCCTGCCATATTTGGGGTTTACCTACACACCGCTGGCCCTTGCCTTGCTCAATTTGTCGGTGGCCACACTCATGTTTTTCAAGCTGCGCAATTTGGTGGATGCGAAGATAAAAAAGCTGTTTGTGCTCCCATCTATAATGTTGGCTGCGCTCTTGCTCATAATTGCTTTTGCAGGAACCCCAAAAATAACATTATGGGGCGATCAAGTGCGCTACAAAGACAAAATAGTATATGACAAACAAACCAAATACCAGAAAATAACCCTCACGCAGTGGGAAAATAATTATTGGCTGTATATAAACCACAACCAACAATTGAGCACACTAGACGAATACCTGTACCACGAACCTTTGGTAATACCCATTATGTTGCTAAGCCATGCACAAAACGTATTGGTAATAGGTGGCGGCGATGGATGTGCCGTGCGCGAATTGCTCAAGTTCAATGAAATAGAAAAGATAACACTGGTTGACCTGGACCCTGAAATGACGCGACTGGCAATGGAAAACCCTATTTTTACCCAACTGAATGACAGTGCTTTTTGGAACGAAAAAGTTCATTTGATAAATGATGACGGCAAGAAATTTCTTGAGCAATCAAGTGAATTTTATGATGCGATAATAATAGACCTGCCCGACCCAAAAACTATAGAACTGGGTATGCTCTACAGCCGCGAGTTCTATACCATAGCGCGCAAACACCTGAGCAGCAATGGCGTAATGATAACACAAGCGGGAAGCCCCTATTATGCCACCAAGGCATTTTATTGTATAGAAAAAACCATGCAGCGTGCTGGTCTCAAAACCACAGCGCTTCACAACCAAGTACTTACCATGGGGCAATGGGGCTGGATAATGGGCAGCAAACAACTGGCCGGCGATGCTTTGGTGCAAAGAATAAAAACAAACAGTAAGGCTTTTGATATACCCACCAAATGGTTTAGCCCAACAGCCATCGACCATATTTTTTCATTTGGCAAACCGCTGGCCGATACCACTGATATTGAAGTAAATACCTTGCAAAACCCCGTACTCTACCGCTACTACAACAAAGGCAATTGGGATTTATATTGAACCCCGATACAACTTTTACTTTAGCCCGGGCGTAAGAGCAATATCATTCCATAAAATTAAACGTCATGAAAAAGGCTGCTGTTTCTATCTTATTACTACTACACGTTCTCTTCGCTTTTTCGCAGGATATCATAATGGTCAATTCAGGTAAAAAACTACCTTACAAGGGTTGTGTTGGATCAGTAATTACAATTACGTACAGATATGGTGCATATACTTCGCCCGATTCAGCTGTATTGTTTTCCAATGGAAATCGACTTTCCAATACAAACGACTGGATACATAGCGGGCACAGCTACTCCAATAATATAGCTTTATCAAAAGGTATTTATGACTTCTATCTTAAAATTTACCGAGGCACTACCCTAGATTCAATTGCGCCTGCGAGAGCCCTTGAAATACTGGACAATCCAAAGGCCAGCTTTGTAATAACATCAGATTCAATACAATGCGTCAACAATAATGAATTTTGCATAAAAAGCACATCTGAAGCAGCGGCCAGCGGCCAGGATATAGTTTCATACTTTTACGACACAGGCGATGGTAACCAAAAAAATGTACCCGATTTTTGTTACACCTACGAGCAGTCCGGAACTTTTGATATTCAATTAATTGTAACCGATAAGTTTGGCTGTAGCTCAAGCTTTGAAAAACAGCAGGCCATAACCGCAATGAGCAGTGCGAATGCCAATTTCGGCACGGCCAATAACCACAGTTGTGGTAATGATGCAAATGTGGTTTTTTATAATAATACCAATGCTTTCGATACCACAAAACTACTTTCATGGACCTGGAATTGGGGTGATGGCTCATCAAATACCTATCAAAAGGGCGACTATGATTCACTTTGGCAAACTGTGATCCACAATTATTCAAACGATGGAAAATACAGCCCTTCATTGTCAATAAGGTTAAGCAATGGTTGTTCAGATTCCTTTGCCCGCCCCGAAGATGTGGTAGTATTTAAACCCAATTTAAATGTGAGTAAAGTTAATAGCAATTATGAGTGCAACAACGACACCTTCTACTTCAAATGGAACAAACCGGCGAGCATTACTTCTTTCAGTTTCAATTTTAATGATTATGTTGATAAATATTCTAATATTTCACATGAGGAAAACCCTTGGCATGTTTACAAAGGCGGCCCGGGCGTATATCCATTGAGTTTAGAAATCAATTCTGATTATTGCGGACAGCAAAAGCAAACGTATTGTTGCGTTTCGGTAAAAGGCCCAAAAGCTGTAATAAATCCAAATACCCTTGGTGCAAATAATAAAACAATAGACAAACTATACTTAAACCATTTAAACAATGACCCCGATTTTGATCCAAACATTACACAGATAAACTACTACATCAGGGTTTTCGACACTTCAATCGTGTACCAAACAACATCATATCTTCCTGAGTATTTAACTTTTAAAAACGGCGATACAACTCTGAATGGCAATGTTTTGCGCTTTCCTTTACTAGACCGAAGTAAGACATATTATTCTACCGACACCATAAATTACCGCCTTGAAAAACAAGTTTGGAACCGCGGAAACAAAATTCCACATCAACCTATGTATGAATCAGGCTTGCCATCATTGGGAGTAGATAAATACAAACTGCACGATACACTCATTTTTGCCAATGGCGATATGGACAGTTTGCAAATTACTTTTCCTAATTTCTCACAAAAATTCAGGGCCAAGGCTTTTTGGGGAATGAACAACACCCTTCTTCACGTAAACTATGATGATTTTCCCACGGCATATGGTTACCAAGAAAGGTTAAATCCATCTTACCCTTTGGCGAGCGACAGCCTGAATTATTTTTGGGATTTTAACGACGATTATGCCGCAGCCTGCGTTTCAACCATCACATCACCTAATAGTCATTGCCGATACTCAACCGAAAAAACACCCACACACACTTTTTCACAAAACGACTGTTATGAGGTAATTTTGGAAGCAAGCGACAACTTTACCGGCTGTAGTAATATAACTACTCAAATCATTAGTTTCAATAAACCTTATGCCGGCTATGACCATGACCTATACACATCAATAGACTACTATACACAAAATAATGCCCTGGCCGACGGCAAGCCGCTTGAAGGTATGGGAATAAGGCTTGAAGGCACCCCTTGCATGCTAAACGCGAATAACCAAAACTATCTCTACATCAACTATTCAGGCCTGAAACAAACATGCACCAGCGACAATGTAGAACTCTTGTTTGATGCAGAAAGTGACTGCAAGAAAAAAGTTTATATCAAAAACGGACTCGGCCAAATTGTGGACTCCACTTACAGGAATTGCAATTGGACGAAAAGCGAAATTATTGATGCCATATTATCTGGACAATGGGCTTACGGTGCACCGGGTTGGAAAACTATTGGTGTGGTAGTAAAAAACACATATAGCACCGACACATTTTTCTACAAAAATTATATCTACATACCCAACAGCGCATTAAGTTTTAATTTCGAAAATTACCACCCACTTGACAGTATAGACCAAATAACGTCATATACATTGTCGCTTAAAGATACCGCTTCAAGAACCTTAGACAGCATAAACGATGTAACAATTCGCATTGTCAAAAGCGCAAATACTGCTGGAAGGTATGTATATGACACTTCTATAAAAGTGGATACTTTTGGTCTGTTGCCAAATAATTTGACTGATTTGACGGATAGTTTCCATTACAATTTCAATCCCGGAAAATATTTTGTTACCGTTAGAAATAGTACAATAAGTAGTTGTACAAATAGTGCGAATCGCGAAATCATTAACGGACATTTGGCTACTGCAAGAGCAAAAGTTGCCTGTGCCGGCAGTAAAACTACTTTTTTCGATTCGGTTTATTACTGGCTCCCAACTATTTATTGCGAACTTTTAAACGAGTTTTACAATACAACTTGTATAGATACAAGTGCCTTTTTTTACCAACCCAATGTAGTAAGGCTAAGACACAAAAACAATCATCCAAACTACCAGTTACCGCCTTTAAATGAGCAAATTGCATGGGATTTTGAAAATGACGGAGTAATTGATTTATATGATGTTCACAATCCGCAGCACGTGTACCCCGAAGGTGGCCTGAAAACCTGCGCCATGTGGACCATGGACAGTTTAGGTGTATGGCAAAAAAGCATAATTGAAGTAAAAATTCCTGATATAAATGTTTCACTCTCACTCGTAAACCATTCAAAATATGTGTGCCCGCCCGAGTATGTTGAATTGGCCTATAAAGTTGAAACCACTTATGATGATTTAAGCGATTTGAAGTTTAACAACAAATACCTTCCGCGAGATGATTCGGGTTCGGTGGTTTTATTTATCAGGAATAATAACCTTACAAAAACCAAAATTGAATCCATTTCCAAAACGGGCTGTATAAGCACCGTTGACAGTAATTTGATAGAATTTATGGGGCCTAAAGCCTACTTTACAAAAACCAGCAACGACACGATTTGTCTCGGTGACGCAATTAATTGTATCAACCAAAGCGACACTGGGCTTTACGAATGGCGGGTTTGGCAACTGTCATCCAACACGTTGACTACTGACAATAGTAATAATTTGCAGTTTACCGTCACTCAAAAAGGTCTTTACAACCAATCGCTCAAGGTGAGCCAACGGCTTATTGACCCGGAAACCGGATTGTCCAGAACTTGTACCAACGAGTACAATGATACCTTGATGAGCAAATTGCAAACTTATGGCGCGCTGCACCCAAAAGTAACGGCTGAAATAAGCCAACGATTTGATAATGACTCAATTGAATTCAGATTACATAGCTCACAAAACGCATTTTATACCTTCAAATACCAAGTTGATAATGGCGCTTGGCAGACACTCATCGTACGCGATTCAATGTTTGCTATAAAATTTAATGGCCATGGCGACCACCGACTTTGCCTAAGCGAATACAACAGGGCCTGTACCGACACCTTTTGTACCAACCTTTGGACCGACGATTTGGCTGTTGCCAATCATAATGACAGCCACTTCGAAATATATCCAAACCCTGCAAACAATTGGTTGACTGTGGTGACAAGCGCGAAAACCGTGCGGTATGAAATAATAGGTCTGCCCGGCAACACACTGCAAAAAGGACTTGTAAACAGCCAAAATAACAGTATAGAAATTGAAACCCTGGCTAAAGGAACCTACCTCATAAAACTAATGACACCCGAAGGCAGCTCTGTGCTGCGTTTTGTCAAAAATTAATGAAGAGTCTGCTCAGGTACAAGAAGTTGGATTTTTGGCTAAAATGTGCTTAGTTTTGGTACAAAATAATCCCACAATGAAAACACTTTATACAACAATTCTAAGTCTGGTATTGGCCATTCCATCCTTTGGCCAAATCAGTTTTTTAAAAACCCGTGAAGTAACCCAGTGTCAGGTAACCAATCAAGTATATTTTTGGTTGGCTATTCCATCGGGCGAAGAAAACAATTACACTGATTTTTCAGTCAATGGATTAAGACGTGGCAAGGTCACTGACACCATTATTATGGGTAACCTGCATTGTTTTGGAAACAACTTTGTGGTGAGTGTGCGCGATTTGAAAAATGAAATGACCTTGCAGCAGACAATAACCATCATCAATGCTTGTTCAAAAAAATATAGTTTTACCGCGAGCTTACAACTAATTGACAGTGCGCTTCAAACGGCAGCCACCACCCTTTCCATATCAAGCGAAAAACTTGGATATACCCCCGACTCTATACACACGCAGATGATTCAACTCTTTGACCAAAATGGAGCAAAATCGCGCTATGGCCTGTCGTTCAATACCACAAAAAACGGTGGCATATTAAAAAAAGACTACCAATACAACCTGAGCCCGGGCAAATACCTTATTAGCAATTTGCATTACCAAAACGGAAAATGCGTGGATTTATACAGGCTTGAATTAATTATCGGGCATTTTACCAACTTCAGGGTTGACAAAGCGAAAATGCAACTCCTGGACTCCACCTATTATTGGCAACGCTATGGCGCTATGGAATGTGATGCGAGCGGCGACTACCACAATACAACCTGTATTGACACCGGATCTTATTTTTATATGCCGACACTAAACCACACCCGCTTTTGGCGCAGCAACAATCTACGTGGATATCAACTGCCCGCCATACCCGAAAAAATAGCGGTGGACTTTGACAGCGATGGCACCATAGATTTTGAAACCGACAACAACTGGGAACAAAGCCATAAATACCGTAGAATAGACAAAAAACCTTTTGGCATGTACCAACACAAAGCCATTGAATTGCCGTTTTTATCAGGCGAAAAAAACATGACTGTTTGGAGCCGCGACAGTTTGGGTCAATGGCAAAAAAACACAAGAACTTATACCTTTTGTGATGGATTTACACGATCTGAAAAATTTAAACAAACCGCTTCGGGCTTTAAGATAGAAAACCCTGAAAGCATGTATTACAGTGGTTTGTATATTAGTATTTATGAAAAAACCGGCAGCGGCAAAGACTCAGGTTACCAAAAAGTAGATTCGTTTTACAGTGATTTGGCATCAATTGAAAAAACATTGCCAAACAAAGCCTACCGTGTATATGTGATGAGCGACAATAAAGGTTGCGACCAAACCAAAGTGTATTATATGGGCATTAGAGAAAGCGTAGATGATGCCGATGCTAAAATGGTTATTTACCCCGCACTCACACATGATGTAGTGAATATTTCGTGCCCGAATAATACCCTCAGCAAAATTGCGATTTACAGCAGCAGCGGCGAAATTGTGCTGGAACAAAGCAACCTGACCGGCACCAACCATCAAGTTTCGCTACAATCCCTGCAATCGGGTGCCTATTTTGTAAGGCTCCAAACCCAACAAGGAATTTATTTTAAGAAAGTAGTTAAATATTAGTTAGAAGGCCTTCCACCACCTTGGGATAATGTTCATGCTCAAGGTGGTGGATTTTTTCTGCAAGAGTGGCGGCAGATTCGCCTGCACCTACCGTTGTTTTCTTTTGATATATTATGGTTCCTTTGTCGTATTCCTCATTTACGTAGTGTATGGTAATGCCGCTCTCTTTTTCTTTATTGGCAACAACCGCTTGGTGCACTTTGCTGCCATACATACCCGGTCCACCATATTTGGGCAATAATGAAGGGTGTATATTTACCATTTTACCTTTAAATGCCGCAATAAGTTCAGACGGAATGAAACGCAGGTAACCTGCCAATACAATAAAATCAATACCGTATTTCTGCATCAATTCTACCATATATACCCCATTGGCAGCTTGTGCATTTGAAATAATAACAGTAGGCACCCCAAGTGCTGCTGCTTTTTCAAGTACAGGTGCATCTGCTTTGTTGCTCAGAACCAATGCTATTTCGGCAAGTTCTGATTGCGCAAAATAATGGATGAAATTAACCGCGTTGCTACCGGTTCCTGAGGCAAATAAGGCAAGTTGTTTCTTTTTCAATTCAATCCCATTTCTTCTTTAAAAATCTTGGTAAACAGCTCAGGCATATTGTTTTCGCCATCAAGTCGGTAGAGTTCTATGCTCGATATAATAAATTGTACCTGACCGTTATTATCTTTTTTGGCCATTATTACCGATTCGCCGTTCCAGTCGCCAGCAGCCGTTTTGAGCTTGGCTTTGTACAGGGGCTCCACGCCAAACGATGGATAAAATGGCCGCGTACTCGTAATGATTTTTGGCGCTGATATTACCGGCCAACCGGCAATCTGTGGAGTGGCTTCCGCTTTTTTATCCATAAAAAATACAGCACCTTGCGGATCAACCAACGAATCGATTGGAGTAAAATCGAGGTAAGTTGAGAGCGGATCTATACTTGAACTGAAAAATACCGAAACAAATAATTTTCCGCCATTATTCAAGAATTCGCCGCAACTGCGCTGTGCCAAAGTGAGTGTGTAGGGCGCATCTTCGCCAAACCAAATCATGGCTTTAAACATGCCAAAAATCATGGATTGGGTGGTGTTGTCAACTGCAAGCTGCGTGTAGTATTCGCCGTCCACCTCGTTTACCCGCATGGTATCAAAATTTTGAACCCCGGCCGCCAACAGGTTTTCGGTAAAGAAATTTTCCCTTTGTTCAATGGCCGAGTTGTAGGCATTTACCAGCAAAACATCTGATACTTTGCGCTTTACATATATGGAATCGGTAGCTACAAATGCGCTGCTTGCTCCCACTTTGTCAACCGCCCGCAGGTAAAATACATTGTGTGCGTTGGTTTTTAGTCCGCTTACCAATTGGCCAAGAGGTTTCAAGGTACTTCCAAGCAAAATACTGCAATCACTCAGCGGCGATTCGGGTTGGTCGGCTTTCAGGGTGAGCGATGTGTAGGCCTTATCAATTGGTATAGGAGTAGCGCTCGTATCGTTTATAAAAAAATCAATGTGGTCAATGTTGTCAAAACCATCAGGATCGCTCAGCAGCCATTTGAATTGCAAGACAGGAAAGGTCTTTTTGGGCCACCTGCCAGGGCTTGATGAAGTGCCTATGGGTTTGTCGAAACTTATTTGCGGAGGCGAATTTTTTACCGGATACACCACTTTTGCCGGAGTTGGATCGGCCAAATCATAAAAATCAACCGCGCGAACGTAGAAGGCAAAATCAAATGTATCGGCGCCTTCGGGCAGATTTACCAGAAACAAGCTGTCTTGTTTTTTGGTAAAATGCCAAGTTTGGTTGTCTATAGAAAACTCGTAGCCTTTCACCACGCCATCGGGGTCATCGCCCCACCACTGTATTTCTATTTGCGATACGAAACGTTCTTCGCCGGTTCTGTTGATTTCCTTTACCACCGAATAAGTTTCGGGAGGCAGGTTTTCATGTTCATCGCCCACCATTCCACTGTGGCAGCCGGCGGTAGAAAGCAGCAGCAAAAGCGCTGAAATTTGATACAATGACTTCATTTCGCCGCAAAGCTAGCCACTGAAGGTTAATTTCTTGTTAGGAGCTTTCTGATCTTGCGGTGATGTCAACATTTTGAAGCGACTATTCTTGTAAAGTTGTTTCCAGAGTAAAATTTAGAATATCTCAGCTTTGTAACTCGCCATTGGCAACACGGGAAATAGTGTAAGGTAATCAACAGTACGTGTGAATGGATTATATTGAATATTATACACATTTTTGTGATAATAAACATTATAAATACTTATCATCCATGAAGCTTGAAAATGTTTGTGTTTCTTTTGATAATGTATCAACGACAAATCAAGGCGGTGATATAATGGCAATCGGCGCTCATTGCGCTGCGAATAAATACTGATGACACCTATTGTATAGAGCGGAATAGTAACCGGCCTGCCGCTTTGCAGTACAAAAACCCCGTTCAGTTCCCACTTGCCCAGTTTTTTATTTGCGGTAACATTCAATAAATGAGGCTTATCATAGCTTGCTCTGTAGCGATTTCCTTTGTCAAGAATGCCATCTATAAAATTTATTGAACGGCTATAGGTGTAAGAAATCCAACCCGTAAAACTTCCTTTTTGTTTTTGCAAAAGAAATTCAAATCCATAGGATTGATTATGGCCGGTGCGAAGCATTTTTTGGTAGTCAGGAGTTATTAAAGTACTGCCACCGGCTGCAATGTCAGAAACATGGTTGAAGTAGCGATAGTACAGGGATGAAGTAAATTGATAAGATTTTTGGTAACCTGTTTTGTTATAGCTCAAGGAAACAGAATTGGATGTCACGGGCTTTATGCTTCCGCCGCTCATATACCAAACATCATTGGGCATAGGGGTAATGTTGGCCGAATACAATTGCATAAATTGTGAAAGCCGGTCATAACTAATTGAAAAACTTGCATTAGCATAACGCTTGCGCAAAGAAATGCGGGGCTCAGGTTGAATAGATTGCATATCAGTTGCCAGATAATTGCTGATTCGAAGGTGGGCGTCAACTTCCCAACCCGGTGCAAGCAATTTGTATAAACTCAGGTAGGGAGCCACTTCAAGAAATTGCTGGTTTGCCATAGTAAATGGTTGAATAAATGGCAATAAAGAATCACTATTAATAATGCGATGACCAGGCGAAATGGAGTGATACGTAGCTTGAACACCAATTTCCTGTATCAACTTTGTGTAGTCAATAGCTTTGTAGCCATATTTCGTTCCGAAATCCTTAATGGACGATAACTGAGAATAACCCATAAATGAACTGGAAAGTCGGTATTTTGAAAAAGACATTGAAGTAGTTTTCAGCCATTTTTCACTTTTTGAATTGATGTAATTCATACTGAGTATATCATTGTGCCAGTTTGAATTATTACCCAGATTGAAAATATTGATATAACTTGATTCCGCCAATTTAAAATAATCATCGCTGTGATAGTAGGCGGTAGTTACTTTACGGCGTTCACTCAGTTTTGAAGCAATTTTAAAACTATAGTCGTCAAATCCGGTATTAAATGAGGGCGGAATATAACTTAAGGCTTTGGCCAAACGATCAATATAAGTGGTTCTACCTACAAACTGGAAGCTCGTTGGATGCTTGCCCTTACTTATTGGACCTTGCAAATCGAGGTATGAACTTATAGCACCAATGCTCAAGGTTCCGCGAAATTTATTATAATTACCTTCTTTCAACTTAATATCGAGAAAGGCTGATGCCCTGCTTCCTTCAGTTGCCGGAATGCCATCCTTATACAAAGTAGCTGAACTAACTGCGGATGGATGAACTACCGAAAAAAAGCCAACAGAGTGGGCGGGATTGTATATCGTAGCGCCATCTATGCTTATCAGCGATTGATCAGCCTTGCCACCCCGCACATACAAGCCTACATTGTTTTCGAGTACACTACTTACCCCGGGTAGTAATTGCAGGGTTTTGAGCAGATCGGGCTCGGCAAAAATGGTGGGCAGCTTCGACATTTTGGATGCATCAACGGTGAGCACACCGGGATTTACCTGAATTGCCGGGCGAAATGAATCTATAATAACCACATCTCGCAGGTTGAAACCAAGCGGCTCCATGTAAACTTTTGTGAGCGTATCAACCGCTTCCGCATCAAAAATTACTGAGGTGTAACCAAGGGCAAAAAAGCCAAAAGTTTTGTCACCCTTGGCTAGTTTCACAACTATTTCGCCATCAGTATTGGTAAATACACCGGTTGAAAATCCATTTATGATTAGTTCTGTATGTGCTACGGGCGTGCCGGTGCTTTTGTCAAGTACCCTAAGCTGAGCATATATTTTTGATAGAGGCTGTAATAGGATGAATAAACAGCATATTGATTTCAAGCGCATTTATTCATTTTTTAAAAACTACCCTTTGGTATGAATAACCGACAATTCCTCCATAAAATACATCAGAATTGAATTTTGAAGGTGGATGGGTAGAAGGATAATTCATACCTTTCATATTCGAGATGGCATTAGCCATTAGCTCCCTCGAGTATTTGTAGTCACTTTCTGTATAAGCCCAAAGATTTATCCCATAATATGGAGGAAATAATTGAGCAAAATGCCGGAGTTTATCTGAGTCGTCTCCAGTATTAAAATACCTTTTTGTGGCACATCCCTGTATGCTGTACCAATCCAAAAGACCCGTTTGGGCGACATCAGATGCGCTATGGGTATATTCGTTTGGACAATATTCGTAATCATCCATTCCGTTAACCGAAAAATACATAGGTGGGCCAATTTGAATATTATGTTTCAAATACGACTGTGGTATTTTTACATGAAAGGTAAGGGAATATTGACCCGGCATAGTGTCCATATAGTAGGTGTCAACCGCCATAGTGTCGGGAATATAAAAAAGGGCTTGCAGCGTATCTGTACCAATAATCGTAGTGAATCGGTAATGTGTATTGCATTTGCCAACAAATTTGTTTCCTGTATTCCATGTATTCCAGTATTCGGGAAAATCCCTGATCAACGAATCCATGTGTTGTCCGTGGTTGCTTTCCAGTTTTACATAAACCGGTTCATCAAACCTTTGCCCCCGAACTATATAGGAATTAGGAGCGTATGGATAGGTAGTATCATAGCGGAATGCATTCATTTTATACATCCGAAGGTAAAAAGGTGAGCCATTTGCCATACTTCCTTCCACATAATATTTTGGTGGCGCTTTGTCAAAGTTGAAATTATCTTTCTGACAAGAGCATAGAAGTATAAGACATGTAATACAGAGTATCGTTCTCATTACTGTTTAAGAACTAATTCAAGCGTGTATTTCCATTCTCCATTGTCAATGACTATGGAACTTCCTGCACCGCTGAAGGAATTAACGGTAATAATTTCAGATGACGGAAAATAAGCAACCTCGCCGTTATGTGTTTGCGCATGTTGCAAATTATATAAGTTTTGCACGGATGCTTCATCCTTACTATGAAAAGGGTTTACAGCTTTGTCGTTCCTTCCACAATTTATATCATAAAACACCGCACTACCACTGGAAGTATGCAAATTTGGCATTGAGATATTAAATTCATTCGAGCTCTTAATGTTATCATTGTACTCGTATCCAATAAGTAGCAGGTTATCTCCTTCTCTGAAATCATCCACCACCAAAGCATCATATATATGAGCAGTACTTGGACAATTATATTCTCTTGAACCGTTTGTTCTACATACATCTTTTCGGTTTATATTGGTTTGCAAAATCACAGAATTACTAGTCCAATCCGGACTAACAGTAGTAATTCCAACTTCGTAAAGAATCTCATCAGAGCCATTATAAACGCAGCCTGCAAACCAGAAATTATATTTATTAGAAAGCCATGATTCAAAATATTGCTTTTCATCTCCATAAACGTCAATCTCTGTTAATTTGACCTGGTATACATCTTTTACCCCGTTGGGGTTGACGATAGGATCTGGATCGCAGTCTGGACACCAACTTGCATCTTCATTGGAATGGTCACAATAACCATCACCACAATGATTTACCTCGCGTGGAGGCGATATTGGAGTAGCATCAGGACCCGGGGCTTCATAAGTAATAACCCAAATATAGTAATCATGTGTAGGGTTTTTATTCCAATAAATATCTAAGCTGTCAACATTACCGTTGCTATCCAAATAAAAGCCCTTGGTCGTATCTCTTAAGAGCTCCCAAGTTCTAGTGGGTACTAGCACATGTAAATGAGTTGAATCCACACTATCTATATCGGGTATCCAAATAAAATTTTCATAGTCATCAAAACCCGGAAAGTAAAGGTAATCGTAATTGTTAGAAGGGAAGTAACTGTCAACATACCCTTCATGTCCGGTTTGCAAATCATATCCCAAATTTAGGTCAGCCTGATTGTGGGCATCTGATATACTCATTTCATCATCCGCCGCTGTTTCACAAGCTTCATGAACCAATTTTCTAAAACCTGCAACTTGATCTGCCAATGGCACAAACCCTTTGGCTATCCACTCGATCTGCTTATCTACATCAATCCACCTTGCAGGAGTACCAACGCCTTGGATTGGCCCTTGAAAAATATTTTCATCTTTTGATTTTTCCCCTATCACTGTATTATCGTTATCCACACATGAATAAATGATTAATGAAGCAATTACAGCAATAGCAAATGGAATGATTACTTTTCTTTTCATATTTAACATTTTTTAGAACACGAATATATAAAATAATTTGACCTAAAAACATTAATTCAAAAAAATCCGTGATCTTTGGACTATTTTATTGGCCTAAAGATTCACCCGCATCCCAAAATGATGAAGCACCTGTAATTGATTCATTAACTGAAGTTTCGGGGTAAACTATAATATGTCTCACCAAACTTTGATAAACAAAAAGGCTAAATTCGATAGCTCGCGTATTGAGAGATGCTCAAAATCCCCCTGATTTCGTCAATAAGGGGGCTTGATTTTAATGCAATTAGGACGGCTCTTTTTCTTTTTAGTGGAGAAGCAATTGAAATTCCG